>JANWLJ010000137.1 GCA_025450955.1 Polyangium sp. (in: bacteria)
AGAGAAACGGATGAACGGCGTCGGCGGTGCTGGTCGCGAAGCGGAACGCCGGGCCTCCGCCGAATTTTTTTGAATTGTCGAGGACTCCTTTGGCCGCGTCGATCGATCCCACCCAGAGCGACGCGCCGCCCTGCTCTTCGTGAAGGACCAGCAAGCGCCCGCCGGAGCGATGGCCGCGCCAGAATGAATCGGCCGGTCCGTCGAGGGGGATTTGCAGCGACGCGCGCGCGGTCGATCGCAGCTCCGGTTTGGGATTTGCGATCGAGACGTAGAACGCTTCGCCTGAATCGTCGGGGGCGCTGACGAGGAAGCCTCTCCCCGTCGAGACGACCCGTCCCGAGGCGCGCTCGATGACCTTGACCAGAGAAGGCGCCTCGGCGCCGACGAAGTTGAGCTCGAGCGCCAGGAATTTGCCGTCCGGCGAAGCGTCCAGCTTCGAGGCCCCACGGGCGGGCGCGTACTCCTTTACCACCAAGGGTGAGATCATCTTCCGCTTTCCTTTGCAGGAGGCCGTGGTCGCGCAGCTGAAGCTGAGCGCAACCGTCGCGATCAATAAACGCCTATCCACCGGCCTTCATCCTCTTGAATTCGGTGTCCCACTTTCCGGTGAGATCCCACTTCAGCCCCAGCCGGCCGCCGACCTCGTCATCGATGCGCCGCACGTCGGCCGGCGAGCAGGTGCGCAGGATGACGATGATCGTCTCCTGGGCGAGATCGTTCGTCCGTCCGTCGGCGAGGACCTTCACCTCCGCCTCCTTGTCGCCGAGCGATCGCGCCGACCAGTAGTCCGGCCCGAACTGCTCGACGAACGCGCGGCAGTGCGCGCCGTCGATCGCCTTCCAAAGGCGGTGCCAACCGACCGAATCGATCAGCGCCGGAGCGTCCTCTCGCTTCGCGCCGAGCACCTCGAGGATTCCGGCTTCCTCGGATCCGGAGGTATATCCCGACACCACGTCCATGATGATCTTCCGCTTCTGCTCGACGCTGAGCGAGGCGATTCCGCCGGGCGTCGCCCGCGCGCTGGCGAGATAATCCATCGCTTCATCGTCGGTGTTGTGCCCGCCGATGCCGCCGCCGGTATTGGGAACGTAATTGATTACCTGTTTCAAAAAAGCCAGCGGATCGCTCACCAAGGGATCGACCACGCCCGCCTTGAAGGCGTCCTTCTTGAATTTGGCGTCGAGGCTGTCGCCGATCGCGGCGAGCTCCCTCGCCTTGAGCCGGCCGGTCAGCGCCAGCGCGTCGGCCGCGCGCCCGTCCGCCATCAGCCCATCGACCGAGTCATAATCCCATTTGATGGTTTTATGTATCTGGGCGGGATCCGCGTCTGGAACCACCTGCGGAATCATCCGCTCGGCTGCAAAGAATCCCTTTTCGTCTTTGAATCCATTTACGACATTCGCGGAATCCTGCCCCTGCTTTCCCGCTTGATACGCCTTCCGCACATCCTCGACGCTCACCTGCACCCCCTTGACCGCCAGCGCTTTGGTGCTCGCGCCTTTGGCCAGCGGCTGCCCGTCGGCGCTCATGATCGAGCCGTCGCCGTAGAGGGTCACCGTCTGTCCGTCGACGGTCGCGACCACTCCATTTTTATTGTCGTAGTCGTGAAGCGCCGCCGAGACCATGTCGCCGAATCCGAACGGCGGCACGCCCTTTTCCTTGAGGGTTTCGTCGATGGTCGGCGCCGTGCCCTTGAACGCGAAGTTATCGGCATGGGTCACCTCGTCGACGCTGAGCTTGGTGGCGGCCTTGCTCTTGAAGCTGCCATCGCTCTTCATGTTCTTCGCGATCTGCTCGGACATGTAGCCCTTGAAGTTCGGAAAGAACATCGGGATCTTCGCGTCCCAATATCCGCCCACATCGGCGCGCGCGGTGCGCAGATGGCCCGCCGAGAACGAGTCGGTGAGGAAATGGTTGGAAAAAGCTTCGATGGCGAGCGCGCCGTCGATTGATTTCCCCGATTTCCCCGCGCCGGCCGCTTCCAGGAGCGCATTTTGGTGATTCTCCTGATAACTGGCCCCGGCATTCAAACCTTCACCCTTTTCGAGCGGATCTTTTTTACCCGCGGGCTGGCGCTCGGCGTCCTTGTCCTTCTGGCTCTTGCCAACGTCGCCCTTGAGCGGATTGACGAAGTGAGACTTATTCGTGGTGGCGAGGTGGTAATAGCGCTCGTTTACGGCATTCTTCGCGCCGTCGGAAAACTTCCCTTCGAGCGCGTCGTTGTTTGGAATCTTGACCTGCCGGATATAGTCGAGCTCCTCGCGCGTGCCCTTTCCCGGTCCGGGTTTTGCGGCGAGCGCCTTGACCTCGTCGATCGATCCGACGAAGTCACCCGAGATCGCCACCAGGTCGCCGTAGGAGACGAAGTAATCGGCCGCCAGCTCGATTCCCTGGTTCTGCCCTTGCGCATTGCGGGTGGCCTCGTCGCCGATCAGCTTGTGCTCGTTCGACTCGAAGCACTGGATGCGGGCGAAGCCGGCCCGCTCCACCCGCGCGGGCTGGCCGGCCATGATGTGCGTCGCCGCGCGGTCCGCCTCCCGCTCGTGCCCATCTCCCGACGGGCCGCGCTCCATCTTCGGCGCCACGCTCGGGCGCGCGCCCCTTTGCTGGACCGTGTGCGCGACCTCGTGGGCCAGGATCGGGTTGGCGCTGTTCTCGACGCCGGCGCCAAGAACGATGTCGGCCCCGTGCGCGAACGCCTTGGACCCGAGCTGCGCGTTGGCGTCGCGCGCCTCGGCGCCCTGATGGACGCGCACGTCGCCGAGGTCGGTGCCGAGCGACGCCTCGGCTTTCGATCGCATCGCCGGATCGAGCCCAGACGCTGCGTCGGCGGCGGCCGGCTTGTCCTGCGCGCGACGGCGAAGGAGGGTCTTCATCCGCAGCCCTTGCAGATCTCCGTCGCTGGAGGATCCGCCGTCTTGGGAAGATCCCGGCGATCCCTCCCCGCCGTTTCTAAAGTCCCTCACGATTCCCCCCACTCGGCTGCGCCCAGGGTCAATCCCAAGCCCCCGCCCATTATCATTAGAAGATTGTCGGCGACCAAGACGGAAAAGTTGCGTGGCGCCGAAATGGACCACGGATCTGGAGGCTTGCAGAGTCGCCGCCGGAGTGGGCGGAGCGTCAGAGCGTGTCGAGGTAGGCGACGAGGTCGGAGATTTGCGCGGCGGTGAGCTGCGAGGTGGTGCCGTGCTGGGTGCCGCCGCAGCTTCCGAAGCGATCGGTCAGGGTCTGGGCGCAGCCGTCGTGCATGAAGGGCGCGCGCCAGCCGACGCCGACCAGGCGCGGAACCTGGAACAGACCGCCGGTGCCGACGTCGACGGTGGCGTTGTCGGTGAGCTCGGTGCCCGCGTGGCAGGTGGTGCAGCCGACGTGGGTCGCGTCTTGGAAGAGCGACTGGCCGCGCGCGACCGCCGCCGGATCGGCGGGCGGAGATTGCGGCAAGAGCGGGATGGTGTCGACCCAGCCGAGCAGCGCCTGCTCTTGATCGGGCTGCAGCTTGGGACCGGACATGCGGCCCACGTAGACGTTGCCGAGCAGCGCGCCGAAATCGGGGAACTCGCCGTTCCAGTGAAACGGCGCGGTCGGGCCGACGTCGCCGCGCAGCGACTGGGTGCGGCGCGGACCGAGGTCGGCGAACTCCCAGATGTGGCCGTCCTCGCCGCCCTCGGGATGGCACGAGGCGCAGGCGATGTTGCCGCCGCTGTTCGAATGGAAGATCGCCCAGCCGGTGTCGGCGCGGCTGTCGGTCGACAAGCTGATTTTCAGATTGAACGCCGGGCTCACCAGCATCGCCGGCTCGCGGGTCTGGATCCACAGCCGCGACGCGCCGTCATAGGCGACCGCGATCGCCTCACCGTCGGTGGTGGGACCACCGG
The DNA here is from genome assembly GCA_025450955.1 of Polyangium sp. (in: bacteria). Classification (GTDB taxonomy): domain Bacteria; phylum Myxococcota_A; class Polyangia; order Palsa-1104; family Palsa-1104; genus JANWLJ01. Next base: position 3,876 of record JANWLJ010000137.1, read on the forward strand.
CAAACAGGCAGTTGCCCACGGCCATCGAGCCGGTATTGCCGGTCGGCGCCGGCGCGCCTGAATTCACGATCGACGACATCGAGAAGGTGACGACCTGCGGGAAACCGAGCGTGTGCGAGTTGCCGGCGCTGAGCACCGAGACGTTGCCGTTCGCGTCGACGGCGAAGTCGGCGGGGAGCACCGCCTGATCGAGCAGCGTGGTGCCGACCACCTGGGAGGTGCTGCCGTCGAGCACGGTCATCGCGCTCTGCACGATCCCGCCGCATCCGACGCCGCCGCCGCCCCCGTAACCGCCGGGACTGGTCTGCACCGGGCCGGTCACGCTCTCCTGGTGCACGATGCCGATCTGGCCGTTGGCGAGGGCGAGCATGCGCCACGCCACCGACGGCGACATGCTGGAAAGAACGAAGCTGGAGGGCAGGCTCAGGCGCGCGCCGATTGTGCCGTCGGCGTCGACCACGATCACCTGCGCGCTGCGGAAGGTGCTCACCCAGAGCTGGCTGCCGACCACCACCACGTCGCGCAGATCGCGCTCGAGCATGAGGGTGCGGGTCGCGGCGCCGCCCGACGCGGGCAAGGTGACGAGCTCGCCCCCGGCGCAGGCGATGTCGAGCTGATCGGCGGCGGCGTCGTAGGCGATGCCGCGCGGCGCGGGACAGACGGCGCGGCGATCGAGGATGGTGCCGGTGGCCGGATCGATCGCGATCACCGCGCCGCCGCGACGGGCGAGCACGTGCACGTGGCCGGCCGCATCCTCGACGATGCGCCCCGGCTCGTCCCCGGCGTTGAGCGCGACGGTCGAGAGCAAGGTGGGGCCGGTGAGGTCGGCGATGTAGACGTTGTCGCGATCGGGATCGGTGGCGACCGCGGTCTTGCCGTCGTCGAGGACGCGCAACGTGCCGCCTGACAGCGGCACCGGCGGCACCGGCGAGGTCACCGTCGGTCCAAACGACGGCGGCGGCCCGTGCGGCACCCCGCCATCGAACGGAAAGGTCGACGTCGTCATATCGAGCGGCCTCACCATCGCCACTTCCGGGCTGCCGCACCCGGCCGCGAGCACCATCACGCATCCCAACGTCGCCAGCTTCATGGTCTCCCTCCAGTCGATCCGCTGACGCGAATGCACATCGCGTGCGCGCGAGCGGATCAAGAAATGATTGGGAGTTGTCCGCCCTATCCGTCACCGAGATGGGGAATTCCGGACGAAGCTGTCGCGATCGAGCCTCATCTCGGGCGATCGCCTGACTCCGGCGGCGTGCGAACACTTGGACGATCTGGGCTGGGGAGGCTGTGATTTCGGGAAGCTGCGGAAAGGGTCGTGTCCCTCTCCTTAGCTGCTGCCCTCGACGGCGCCGGCGGTGCAGGTGGTGGCGGTGCGCGGTTGGCCGCGGGCGTCGGTGGCGGGGCAGTTGGTGCCGCGGCCGAGGGCGGGGCTGCCGGGCGCGGGAACGAGGGTCGGGACCGGGCCGCCGTGATCGCCGAGCGGGCCGAGCGCGGGATCGGCGTCTTCGTAGATGCCCGGCGCGCACAGCGCGTCCATGCCGCCGCTCGGGCGATCTTTGGGCCACTGCAAATTGCCGTCGCCGGTGATGGTGCCGACCTGACACTGCATCGGCGCGCCGGTGTTCTGGGCCAGGTTGCCGTCGAAGATCGTGTTCTGGATGGTGAGGTTCGGCGAGCCGAAGATGGCGGCGCCGAACATCCCGGCCGCGTCGCAGAGGTTGTTGGCGAAGGTGCAGTTGAGAATTTTGCCGTCGCCGCCGAAGTTGGCGAGGGTCGCGCCGACGCCCGCGCTCGAGTGGTTGCCGCTGAAGGTCACGTTGGTGAAGTCGAAGGTGGTGCCGTCGGTTTGGATGGTGCCGATGCCGAGGCCGACGTTGCCGCTGAAGGTCGACGCGACGAGGGTCAAGGTCGAGTTGTGGAAGTAGGCCGCCCCGCCGCCGTCGCCGTGATTGCCGTCGAACAGGCAGCGATCGATGGTGGTGGTCTGCTTCTTCCCGTCGGGGGTGCGGAAGATCGCGCCGCCGAGCGCCTGCATCCCGCCCTGGTTGTCTTTGAAAACATCGCCGCAGAAGGTGTGGGTGACGTCGCTGCCGCCGTCGATGCAGACCGCGCCGCCGTTTCCGCCCGAGCCGGTCTGGTGCTGGCCGGTCTTGGCCACCACCGAGCACTTGGTCGCGTCGTCGCCGTTGGCGCCGAAGCCGAGCGCGGAGTTGCCTTCGAAGCGGCTGTTGTAGATATCGAGGTCGGAGTTGAGCACGCCAATCGCGCCGCCGTTTGCGCCCGAGTTGTCGACGAAGCTCGAGCCCACCACCACGCCCGAGAGCGCGCCGTTTAGGTAGATCGCGCAGCCGCCGCCGTAGGGGCCGAGCGCGGCGGCCTGGTTGTCGACGAAGGTCGCGTCGATCACGTGCAAGACGCCGTCGCGCATTTGCAGCGCGCCGCCCGCGCCGTCGTAGAAGCCGCTCGAGCAGGGCGCAGGCGCGGCGGCATAGGCGTCGGTGCCGGTGGCGTGGCCGTGGGCGAGCGTGAGGTGCTGGAGCGTGAGCGTGTGCGTGTTGTTGCGATAGTTGCCGCTCGCGTAGTCGAGGATGCGGACCTGGCCGCCGCCGTCGAGGGTGATCTTGCCGCCGCCGTCGAGGACCAGATCTTTGTCGGTGGGCAGCTCGAGAGTGGTGGCGATCGCGATGGTGGTCGGGCCGGCGCCGCAGTTGAAAGTGACGATGCCGGCTTTGGCGATCGCGGCGGCGAGCGCGGTCTCATCGCAGGAGGCGGCGGTGCCGTTGCCGACGACGGTGGTGGGCTGGCTGGTGTCGACCGCGGCGATCGGCGCGTCGCACACCGGGGCGGGCGGCGTGACCGGGCCGCCGCCGTCCGAGTCCGGCGGCGGGG
>JANWLJ010000138.1 GCA_025450955.1 Polyangium sp. (in: bacteria)
ACCTTCGCGGTCGCGCGCAGGCGATCGGCGAGCTCGGCCAGGGTCGGCACCCACAAGCTGCCGCGCGCCTGCCGCTCGTCGAGATCGGCGAGGATCTTTTCGAAGCGCGGATCGAGCTTCACCGGCCCCGCGCCGCCCGGCTGTTCGCCCGCAACGGACGCAGGTACGAAGAGATCGCGCGCGCCGAAGCGGGTGTGCTTCGGGTGATAGGTCTCGAGATAGGTGTGCGCGATGTGCAGCCCGCGCTCGGCCTCGAGCCGATCGAGCTGCGCCGGCGCGTAGAGCTTGAAAAACTCGCCGGCGGAGACGAAGTCCCAGCCGGTGCGGAACATCCACAGCGAGTCGGGGCCGCCGAGCTCGAGCCGTCCGATCGGCCACACCGTCGGGGCGCGCGCGCCGAGCCTTCGCGGCGTGAGCAGATTGAAGTCGCCGGCCGGCGCGTCGTCCTCGGCCCAGACGTACGAGTAGGCGTGCGCGGCGAGCAGGTCGGAGATCCCGAAGCGCCCGCCGACGTGATATCCCTCGTCGCCGAACGCCTCGCAGTTGGTCTCGGGCTGGTGATCGATCCAGGTGCGCGCGTGCCAGCGCTCGAAGCGGTCGAGCGCGGCCGAGGTCACCTGGCGATCGTCGCGCCGCGGCGTGGCGGAGTGGGGGACTACCTCGCTGCCGTCTTTGTGCAGCCGATCGGCGAGCGCGACCACCTCGGGATCTTCGAGCTGCGGCCGATCGGCGCCGTGGGCGAACAGCGCCTTGGTGATGACCAGGTGGTGTCGCTCGAGCGCATCCGTGAGCACCGCCAGCGTGCGCGCGCTCGTCTGATCGGCGTGATCGGTGATCACCAGCGCGGCGCGCCGCCCGTCGGGCCAGCGCGATTTTGCGAGCGGCATCTCGGCGCCGGGCAAAAACAGGAGGCGCGCCTCGAGCCGTTCGTTGGGGATGCGCAAGCGCGCGGTCAGCGAGAGCTGGCGGTTCGGCAGGCGCCACTCGCGGGTGCAGCGCGCGTCGTGACGAAACGGCCGCGCCGCCGCGGCGGTCAGCTCGAGCCGCAAGAGCGCCCGGCCGGGGGCGAGCTGCGCGGCGAGCCCGTCGACGGTGTCGTCGGCTGAGACGGTGAGCGCCGGCCGGCCGAGGCGCGCGAGGGTCACCCACTTGGGATCGAAGCGGCCGAGATAGGCGAGATGGGTCGCGACCGGCCGGAGATCGCGGCCGATCACGCTCATTCCATTTGCGGCGAAATCGAGCTCCACCTCGGCGAGGTGGACCCACGCGCGTCGCCGCCACACCGCCAGGACGGCGAAGGTGGGCGGATCGTCGGCGCTCGGCCGCGACAGATGCACCGTGACCGACAGCGCGCCGTCGGCGGTGGTCGCTTCGCCGATCGCGGCCGCGCACGGCTCGGCCGGATCGGGACAGACCCGCGGATCGGGGCGCCAACGAAACGGCGTGCGGCTGGCGAGGCCGGCCGAGCTGGGCGGCGCGGCGCGCCCGCGTGAGTCCTCGATCACCACCAGCGTCGGCGCAAGGACGAAGCGCTCTCCAGAGACGAGCAGCGCCGCGCGTCCGTCCCGCACCTCGATCCGATCGCCCGCGGGCGCCGCGATCGCCGGCGCGGCGACGGCGGGCAGAAGCGCGAGCGCGGCGATCGAGAGGACGAGCACGAAGACGAAGCGACGCACGCCTCGAGTATACCGGCTCGACCGGAGCCTCGCCCGCCGCGACCGGATCTGTCCGGAAAACGGAACTCGGTTTCCACGCAGGGCGGGATGGATCTCCGTATCGAGCCTGCTTAGGTCGTGAGCGCTCCGGGCACGCCGCTTGAACGATGCGGACCCGAGGAACCCTGGATGCCCATCGATCTCTATCTCTCTTTGGTCCTGCACGTGGCGGTCGGCGTCTGGTCGATCCAGTCGCCCGGCGTGCCGGTGAGCGCCGAGCGCGCCGCCGACTACGCGGTCGCGGCGACCTATCACGGCGAGCGCGCCGGCGTCGATCCCTTCGAGCTGGTCGCGATCGCGCGCAACGAATCGGACTTCGCCATGCACCTGCGCGGCCCCGACGGCAAGGACTGCGGCCTGACCCAGACCCGCATCACCGTGAGCCGCTATAGCTGTCGCCAGCTCCTGCGCTCGTATTGGCTCGACTTCAAGGAGGCGGCGCGCGAGATGAGCGAGTACGCGCGCGCCTGCCGCGGCCATGGCGACTACGATCGCTGTCGCTTCAACCACTACAACTCCGGCGCGCGCTACGCCCGCCACGGATTTCACGGCGCCTACTATATCCGGGTGACCTGCTTCGCCGAGGCGGCGCGGGCCGGGCTGCGCGTCGACGATCACTGTCGCCACGCGCGCGGGCGGCGTGACATCGCGCGCATTCTCCGACGGGCCGTGCCGCGCGCCAAGCCGGCGCTGATGGCCGCAAGCGACGTCCCGGCGAGCTAGCCGCGCCCGATGATCAGAAGAAAAATTTGAGCAGATCGCCGGCGGCCGAGATCGCATCGCCGTACTCGTGGGTCTCGAGCGGCAGCGCTGCGCCGGTTCCGCTGGCCCGCTTCTCCGACTCGAGGCGGCGGCGCTCCTCGGTGATGGTCGCGAGCTCCTGCTCGCGCGCGGCGTCGAGCCCGCCTGCGCGGATGAACTCGACGATCTCTCTCAGCTCGTCGCGATCGAACCAGGTGCCGTGCTGCTTGCAGACGTCGACGATCACGCCCGAGCGGCGCGCGAAGTTCATCCGGTTCATCACCTGCCCGCAGTCGGGACAGGCGAGGTATCGAACCTGCGCCTCGGGCACCGCGTGGCTGGGCGCGCCGAGCGGCGATCCCGATCCGATGAACGCCGCCTGGCGCTCGCGCTCGCTGCAGATCTTCTTGAACGACTCCGCGTCGACCCACACGCCGCCGCAGCGCGCGCACTCCTCGAGGAACGCCTCGCCGATCGCGGTCACCGTCAGCGCGGATCTTTCGGGCTTGCAGCGCGGGCAGGCGTGCGGCCCGGCGCCCTCGGTCGCCGCGCTCTTCGCGAACACCGCCGCACCGCAGTGGGAGCAGTGCTTGGCGCCGGCGAAGATCATCCCGAGGCACGACGGGCACTGCGCGGTCTCGAGCGCGGCGTTGCAGTACGGACAGCTGAGCGCGTCCCTGGCCGCCGGCGCGCCGCAGTTCGGACATTCGAGCAGTCCTGCTTCCATGCGCCGATTGTATGATGCCCGGATGCCGAGAGCATCCTGGGACGAGTACTTCATGAACATCGCGCGGGTGGTCGCCTCGCGCGCCACCTGCGATCGCAAGTTCGTCGGCTCGGTGATCGTCCGCGACAAGACGATCCTCTCGACCGGCTACAACGGATCGATCCGCGGCATGCCTCACTGCTCCGAGGTCGGCCACATGATGGAGGAGGGCCACTGCGTCGCCACCATCCACGCCGAGACCAACGCGGTCCTGCAGGCGGCGAAAAACGGCGTCTCGATCGACGGCGCGACGGTCTACGTCACCGCCTCGCCGTGCTGGAGCTGCTTCAAGATGATCACCAACGCCGGCATTCGCCGCATCGTCTACGGCGAGTTTTATCGCGACGCCCGCATCTTCGACATCGCCTCCCGGCTCGCGGTCGAGCTGGTTCACTTGCCGGCCAGTCCGGCGGCGGCTCCGGAAAGTGGCGAGCCCGCCTAGGAAGTCGGAGAATGCCGGAAAATGCTTGACGCCTACATTTATCGGCGGTTACCGTCCGATTGCTGTGCTCGGTAGTTATCCAAGCCTACGTGAAGATTGACGGAGTAAAGAATCCCGGAGGAATTGGCCATTGAAGACCGGATCCTGGCTCACCGTTTTGTTGGCCGTTTGCGTCGGTGGCGCGTCGTCCCTGGTGGGGGCTGACGCCCACGCCGAGCCGGCTCACCATGGTTCGGCGTCGATGCGGATGGCCGCGGCGGCCGTGCACGCGCACAAGCGGCGGCATCATCGCCACGTGCGGGTGCCGGTCTTCTCCGGCCGGCTGGCTTCGGCGAGCGAGCTGCGGGATGCGCCGCTCGACCGGCCGTCGGGCCACCTCGAAATGTACGCGGTGAACTTCCAGGAGCGGGTCGACGTCGAGCTCTATCGCAAAGACGGCTCGTTCGATCCGGACGCGCTCGATGAGCTCAATCACCTGTTCCGCTGCCGGCGCACCGACACCGAGAAGTCGATCAACCCGCGGCTGTTCGTGACCCTCTCGCGCATCTACGATCATTTCGGCAAGCGCATCGAGCTGGTCTCGGGCTTCCGCAATCAGGAGCGCACCTCGTCGTTCCACTTCCACGGCTCGGCCTCCGACATCCGCATCCCCGGCGTCTCGGACAAGGCGCTGCACGCCTACGTCGAGTCGCTCGACACCGGCGGGATGGGCATCGGCATCTATCCGCGCGCGGGCTTCATTCACGTCGACATCCGGCCCGAGCCGTCGTATCGCTGGACCGACAACAGCCCTCCGGGCACCAGCGACATGGGTCACCCGCACAAGCATCGCAAGCACGTTCGCCCGAACGCGTAAGCGCCCGCCGAAGGACTCACCTCCCGCTCGACCCCGCTTGACTTCCGTGGTCGACCTTCTATTTTGACGCGCAAACCGTGTCCTCTGATCAGCTGACACTGTTCGAAAGCCGCATGAACGACATCCCATCCATCTCCCTCTCCGACGAGACCCAACGCCGCTACCTCAACTATGCGCTCTCGGTGATCACCGCGCGCGCGCTGCCCGACGTGCGCGACGGGCTCAAGCCGGTGCAGCGGCGGATCATCTTCGACATGTTCCACGACCTGCGGCTTCTGCCCGACGCGCGCCCGCGCAAGTGCGCGGCGGTGGTGGGCGACGTGCTCGGCAAGTATCACCCGCACGGCGACAGCTCGGTCTACGACGCGCTGGTGCGGATGGCGCAGGATTTTTCGCTGCGCTATCCGCTCGTCGAGGGGCAGGGCAACTTCGGCTCGCTCGACGGCGACTCGGCGGCGGCGATGCGCTACACCGAGTGCAAGCTGCAAAAGATCGCGGTCGAGCTGCTCTCGGAGATCCGCTCGAAGACCGTCGACTGGCGGCCGAACTACGACGGCACGCGCTCGGAGCCGGTGGTGTTGCCGTCGCGAGTGCCGAACCTCCTCGTCAACGGCACCCAAGGGATCGCGGTCGGGATGGCGACGGCGATTCCGCCGCACAACCTCGGCGAGGTGGTCGAGGCCTGTCTCGCGCTCGTCGACGATCCCAAGCTCGAGTCGAAAGATCTGCTCAAGTTCATCAAGGGGCCGGACTTCCCGACGGGCGGGCAGGTGCTCGCTTCCAAGCGCGACCTGAAGGAGATCTACGAGGCGGGCTCGGGATCGCTCAAGCTGCGCGGCGAGTGGGAGCTCGAGGACTCGCCCGGCCGCAAGCAGTCGCAGATGCTGATCATCACCTCGATCCCCTACGGCCCGACCAAGCAGTCGATCGTCGAGAAGGTGGGCGAGCTCATCCGCGAGCGCAAGCTGCCGCAGATGGTCGACGTGCTCGATCAGTCGACCACCGACGTGCGGATCGAGATCGAGATCAAGAAGGACGCCGATCCTCAGCTGATCATGGCGTACCTGTACAAGAACACCGCGCTGCAGGTGAACGTGCAGGTCAACCTCACCTGCCTGGTGCCGACCGACAATCCCGAGGTCGGCCGTCCCGAGCGGCTCAACCTGCAAAGCTGTCTGCGCCACTTCCTCGAGTTCCGCCTGCAGGTGGTGACGCGGCGGCTCGAGTTCGATCTCGCCGAGCTGTCGCGCCGCATTCACCTGCTCGAAGGGTTCGCCAAGATCTACGACGCGCTCGACGAGGTCTTGCGGATCATTCGCAAGTCGGAGGGCAAGCAGGACGCCGCCGACAAGCTGATGAAGCGCTTCGCTCTCGACGAGGAGCAGGTCGACGCGATCCTCGAGCTCAAGCTCTATCGGCTCGCGCGCCTCGAGATCCTCATCATCCAGCAGGAGCTGACCGAGAAGCGCAAAGAGGAAAAACGCCTCGAGGGGCTGCTCAAGAGCGAGAGCAAGCGCTGGGCGCTGGTCAAGAGCGAGCTGTCCGAGATCGCCTCTGCGTACGCCGACAAGCGCAAGACCAAGGTGAGCGTCTCGGCCGA
>JANWLJ010000139.1 GCA_025450955.1 Polyangium sp. (in: bacteria)
AGGGCGAAGACTTTTTCGGCGTCGAGGCGCTCACGCCCGCGTTTCACTCGAAGCTCGCCTCGCTCGCCGAATATCTGCCGGCGCCGCCGCACCTGTTCGTGATCGATCCCGACGGCTGTCGCGAGGCGCTCGAGGACACGCTCGCCGACGGCGCCGAGGCCTATCAGGCGCGTCTCGCCGATCACCGGCTCGCCTTTCCGCCCGAAGAGTTTTATCTCTCATCGAAAGAGCTCGGCGCGCTCGTCGAAGGCTCGCGCCGGGTGGAGGCGCTCGAGCTCGAGATCGTCGAGGGCGAGAGCGGCGCGCGGCCCGCGGTACCGACGGTGCGCTTTCGCGTCGAGGAGCACCGCGACCTGGCTATCGAGCTTCAGCGGGCGCGCGCCGAGAAGCACGAGGAGCTGCTCCGTCCGCTCGCCACCCTGCTGCGCGACTTTCGCGACGAGGGCACCCGCGCGATCATTTGTGTGCCGAACCTCCAGCACGCCGAGCGGCTCGAGTCGCTGCTCAAGGGTTACCAGATCGTGCCGCTCCTCAGGCGTCAGCCCGAGCCGCTCGATCTGTTCGACGCCGGGGCGCAGCGGCTCAACGTCGAGATCGTGATCGGCGCGGTCGGCCGGGGTTTTCATCTGCCGCTCGATCACCTCGCGCTCTTCTCCGAGGCGGAGATCTTTGGCGAGAAGGCGCTCCGGCGCGCGCCGAAGAAAGCGCGAGGCGGGCTCAAGCCCGACGGGCTCAAGAACCTCGAGCCGGGCGCGTTCGTGGTCCACACCGTCCACGGCGTCGGCGTCTACAAAGGGCTCACCAAGCTGCCGCTTCGGGCGGGCGGCAACAACGGTCGCGAGGTCGCGGTGGATTTTCTCCATCTCGAGTACGAAGGCGGCGCGCTCTATCTGCCGGTCTGGCGGCTCAACGAGGTGCAGGCCTACGCCGGCGCCGAGGGGATTCGGCCCAAGCTCGATCGCCTCGGCGGCCTCACCTGGGAGAAGACCCGCGCGCGCATCTCCAAAGAGGTGCGCCAGCTCGCCGAGGAGCTGCTTCAGCTCTATGCGCAGCGCAAGAGCCTGCCCGGCCAGGCGCTCACGCTCACCCCGCATATGGAACAGCTGTTCCATGAATTCGAAGCCACCTTCCCATTCGAGGAGACGGTCGATCAGCAAAAGGCGATCGACGACGTGCTCACCGATCTCGGCGAGGCGCGCCCGATGGATCGGCTGGTGTGCGGCGACGTCGGCTACGGCAAGACCGAGGTGGCGTTGCGCGCGGCGCTCAAGTGCGTGCTCGCCGGCCGGCAGGTGGCGGTGCTGGCGCCGACCACCGTGCTCGTCGAGCAGCACGCGCTCACCTTCGCTTCGCGGTTCGCCGGGCTGCCGGTCAAGGTGGCGTCGATCTCGCGCTTCAAGTCCAAGGCCGAGCAGCTCGAGGTGCTGCGCGGCCTGGCCGAAGGCACGGTCGACGTGGTGGTCGGCACCCACCGGCTGCTCTCGGCCGACGTGCGGCTCAAAGATCTCGGCCTGCTCATCGTCGACGAGGAGCAGCGCTTCGGCGTCACCCACAAAGAGAAGCTGAAGAAGCTCAAGACCCAGGTCGACGTGCTCACCCTCACCGCGACCCCGATTCCGCGCACCCTGCACATGGCGCTCATGGGCCTGCGCGATCTGTCGATCATCACCACGCCGCCGGCCGACCGGCTGGCGATCCGCACCATGGTGTGCCGTTACAACGACGCGCTTCTCATCGAGGGCGTCAAGCGCGAGCTCAACCGCGGCGGGCAGGTCTTCTTCGTCCACAACCGCGTCGAGGACATCCACAAATGGGCCGAGAAGCTGCGCGAGCTTCTGCCCGAGGTGCGCCTCCTCATCGGGCACGGGCAGATGGGCGAAGGCGAGCTCGAACGGGTGATGATTGACTTTGTAGATGGGAAGGCCGACCTGCTCTTGTGCACCACCATCATCGAGAGCGGCCTCGATATCCCGCGCGCCAACACCATGTTCGTCGATCGCGCCGACACCTTCGGGCTGGCGCAGCTCTATCAGCTGCGCGGGCGCATCGGCCGCTCGCGCGAGCGCGCGTACTGTTACCTGCTCATTCCCACCGAGGAGACCGCGCTCACCGCCGACGCCAAGAGCCGGCTGGCGGTCCTCCAGCGCTTCACCGAGCTCGGAGCCGGATTTCAGATCGCCTCGCACGATCTCGAGATCCGCGGCGCCGGCGATCTCCTCGGCGCCAAGCAGTCGGGCGCGATCGCGGCGGTCGGCTTCGAGACCTATACCGCGATCCTCGAGGAGGCGGTCGCCTCGCTCCGCGGCGAGGCGATTCATCACGAGGTCGATCCCGATCTCAGCTGCGATCTGCCGGGCTACATCCCCGACGACTATTTGCCCGACGTCGGGCAGCGGCTCGAATTTTATCGGCGGCTGTCGGGCGCGCGCGACGAGGAGGAGGTGCGCGAGATCCTCGTCGAGCTCGGCGATCGCTACGGCGCGCCGCCGGACGAGGTGGGGATGCTCGCCGACATCATGGTGGTCAAGAGCCTGGGCCGGCGCCTCGGCGCGCGCGCGATCGAGCTCGGCGAGAGCCGCTTCGCGCTCGCGCTCGCCGACGAGACGCCGCTTCGCCCCGAGCAGGTGATGAAGCTGGTGCAGGCGAAAAAATCGCTGTGGAAGCTGACTCCGGACATGCGGCTGCAGCGGCAATTCGTCGCCGGCGAAAAAGATCAGCGGCTGGCGGTGGCCAAGACCCTGCTCGCCGAGCTGCTCGCCGCCGCCGCGCCGCGCGCCGAATAAAAAGTGCGGCCCCTCGACGAAAAACGCTTTACAGCGCTTTTTTGAATTTGGTAAAGTCGTATCATCGAATACTAAGTAATATCGCTTAAAGCACGGCCTGACTGGCGCCTCAACCCACCAAAGGGAGAGTGATATGCCGGATGCGTCACGTGCTCAGCCGGCCTCCGCCGGCCTGTCGGAGATCGCCGAAGAGTTTCGGCGCCTCGACGGGATTCGGCGGGAGCAGGGCCTCTCGCTCGGGGAGGCCGAGCGCTATCACGCGCTGTTCGCGCGACTGTCGGAGCTGCTCGCCTCGGGCGAGCGGCATCGCAAGGTCGACGAGCGGCAGTTTCTCCGGGTGCGCTTCGACATGAAGCTGGTGCTGCGCACCGCCGACGGAGAGCGACTGGCGAGCTGCCGCGATTTCGGCGGCGGCGGCTGCGCGATCGTCTGCGCCGAGCGCTTCTCGCTCGGGGACGACGTGTGGCTCGACGGCGCGCGCCTCGACGGCGAGAGTCATCCGCTGCACGGCCGCTCGCAAGTGGTGTGGGAGCGGCTGCCGAGCGCGGGTGAAGCGGGGCACGGCTACGGGCTGCGCTTCGCGATCGACTCGCCGAAGATGCGCGATCAGATCGATCGCGTGCTCTACCGCGTCCTCGATCGGGTGCTCCGCTCGCCGCCGCTCGGCGGGACGCCCGAGCCCGCGCACGAGCGCCGCACCACCTCGAGCAGCGCCGAGAGCGAGATCGGCTTGGGCAAGACCGGATAGCCGGCCGGCGCCTGCTGCGGCGACGAGGTGCAGATCACCACCTCGAGCGCGGCGAGGCGCGGATCGGCGGCGATCGCGAGCGCGGTCTCCCAGCCGTCCATGATCGGCATCAAGAGATCGAGCAGGACCAGGCACGGCAGCCGCTCGGGCGGGGTTCCGCTATCGAGCTGCGCCAGCGCCTCGCGGCCATTCGCGGCGGTCGCGACCGGATAGCCCTCCTCCTCGAGCACCAGCTGGAGCGTCTCGCGCACGTCGTCATCGTCGTCGACGATCAAGACCGGCGGCGCGGCGGGCACTCACGCCTCCTTCCGGCGCGGCAGGACCACCTTGAAGGTGGTGCCGGACTCGGCGCTCGAGTCGACCGCGATCCGCCCGCCGTGCGCGGCGACGATCTGCTGCGCGAGATAGAGCCCGAGCCCGAGGCCGGTCGACTTCATCCGCTTGCGCTCGGCGGCGCGGCGAAATGGATCGAACAGGACCGGCATCAGCTCGGGCGGGATCGGCGCCCCCTGGTTGTGCACCTCGACGGTGACCTCGCCACCTTCGCCGTAGACCCGGGCGGTCACCGGCAGATCGGAGCGGCCGTGCTGGGCGGCGTTGGCGAGCAGGTTCTCCACCACTTGCGTCATCCGCGCCGGATCCCACTCGCCGGACGTGTCGCCGTCGGTGGTGAGCTCGATCGGCCGCTCGACCACCACCTCGGCGCTGTCGATCGCCTGGCGCGCGATCTGCCCGAGATCGGAAGGTCGTGGCGCGATCGGGATGCCGCCGCCGAGCCGGCTGCGGGTAAAGTCCATGAGCTGATCGATCATGTGGGCCATCCGCCACGCGCTCGCCACCATCCGCTCGAGGAGGCGCGCCTCGCGCTCGGTGTGCTCGCGTCGTGACAAGAGCTGCGCGCCGGTGGTGATCACGCTCAACGGATTGCGCAGATCGTGGCCGAGGATGTTCATGAACATCTCGCGAAAGTGCGCCGCCTGCGACAGCTCCTCGACCGCGCGCTTCTCGGCGGTGAAGTCGTCGAACACGCCGAGCGCCGCCACCACCTCGCCGTGCGCGCCACGAAGCGGCGCGGCGTTCACCTTGAGCGTCGACACTTCTTTATCGGGCCGCACCAGCCGCAGCTCCTGACCGTGCACCGTCTCGCCGTGGTGAAGCGCGCGGGCGAGTGGATTGTCCTCGATCGGCAGCGGCGAGCCGTCGGGGCGGCGCACGTCGAACCGGCCGTAGTCGCGCACCGACTCGATCCGCGGCAGCTTGCCGTGATAGATGCGCGCTACCCGCTCGTTGTTGTAGATGATCCGCCCCGACGGGGCCTCGGCGATGCAGACGCCGACCGGCAGCTCCTCGAGGATCTGATCGAGCCGCTTCTTCTCCTCTTCGACGCGGCCGAGCAGCACCTCGCGCTCGCGGCGGACCACCAGCTCCTGCTGCAGCTCGCGCCGGCGCAGGCTCTCGCGGGTGAACAGCAGCCAGGAGCCGGTGAGAAACAGGAGCGCGAAGCTGTTGCCGAAGGCGATGAGCAGGCTCACCCGCCAGGCGTCGGCCTCGGAGCGATAGACCGCGTGGTTCAGGCGATGGTGCTGGTCCCTGACGAGGTCCTCGATGAGGACGCGGCCGCGGCTCATCTGCACCTGGCCCTCGCCCGCCCGCAAGCGCGCGATCGCCTGGTCGTGCTGGCCGCGCTGAAAGAGCGCGAGCGTGCGATCGAGCGAGGCCATCCGCTCGCTCGCCGCGTCGGAGAGCTTCTCGACTTCGGCGTGCAGGGTCGGGTCGTCGGCGCCCCGGCGCTCGAGCTCTCCGAGCAGCTTCTTCACCTCGGCGGCCGAGCGGTGGCTGGCCCTGAGCAGGCTGGGATCGCCGGTGAGCAGATAGCCGCGCTCGTCAC
>JANWLJ010000140.1 GCA_025450955.1 Polyangium sp. (in: bacteria)
CTCGGTGGCCTTGAGCATCCGCTCGACGACCATCTGGGTGGCGATGCCGGCGTGATCGGTGCCCGGCAGCCACATCGCGTTGTACGCGCCCATCCGCCGCCAGCGGATGAGGATGTCCTGAATGGTGACGGTGAGCGCGTGGCCCATGTGCAGAGAGCCGGTCACGTTCGGCGGCGGAATGACGATCGAGAACGGCGCTTTCGGCGTCTGCGCGTCGGCGTGGAAATAGCGCTGCTCGAGCCAGAAGCGGTACCACTTCTGCTCGACGAGCGCAGGGTCGTAGGCTTTGGGAAGCTCGCTCATATTCTTTCTACGGAGTGCGGGAGGCTCGGGCGGGAGACGAGTCCCGCGCTACGAGCGTTCTTTGACGAGGCGATCGAGCTGCTCGCGGATGATGACCTCCGCGAGCTCGGGTACGACCTCCCAGGCGATGCGCTCGATCACCTCGCGGGAGAGCTTGGCGATCGCGTCGTACTCGGGGCCGCGCGTCGAGATCTCCTCTTGCGCGCGCTCGGCGACGGCGGCGACCGCGGCGCTGATCGCGGGCGGCGGCGCCGACGGCGACGACATCGGGCCGGGCGGCTGCCACGGAGCGGCGGGCTTGCCGGGAGGCGGCAGCGCCACCGCGCCCGGACCGAGCGAGCTCGGATTCACCGTCGGGATCCCCATCAAGGTGGCGCGCGGCGGCGGCGCGGCCGGCTTGGCCGGAGCGGGCTGAGCCTTGGCGGTCATCGGAGCCGGCGTCGGGGTGTGCGGGATCAAAGGCGCGCGCGGCATCTGCGGCGTCTGGGCCGGCATGGCCGCCTGAGCGTGCACGATCGCAGGCGGCGGCGAATGAAGGATCGGCGCCGGCGCGTGCGCCACCGACGGCGGATGCGTGACAGGCGGATGCGGAGCCGGCGGCGGCACCAGCGCAGGCGCGGGCGGCACCGGAGCGGAGATCCCCATCATCGTCTTCGCCGGGGCGGGCGCACGAGCGGGAGCCGGCGCGATCGGCGGCCGCGGCCGTTCGATCGCGATCTCGACGCTGTCATCGTGCTTGTGCGCGGTCTCCTGCGCCACCACCGAGAGCGGCTTCGACAGCGGCTCGATGGACATCGGCGCCGCCGGCTTCGGCGGCGGAGCCACCGGCGGTTTGGGAAGCTGCGGCGCGGGCGCCGGAGCCGCCATCGTCGGCGCCGACGGCGCGGAGGTGGTCGGCCCGACCGCGGCGCCCGCCGAAGGACGCGCGCCCTTTTTGATCACGTCGCCGACCTTGTCGATGAGCGCCTGGGTCTCGAACGGCTTGACCAGGTGACCGTCGACGCCCGCCTTGCCGCCCTTTACTTCGTCGTAGGGCGAGAAGTTGGCGGTGAGAAGCAGACAGGGAAGCCCCGAAGTGGCCGCGTCGCCTTTGAGCGCGCCGCACACGTCGTAGCCCGACTTGCCGGGCAGTCCGGCGTCGATAAGCACCACGTCCGGCTTGAGATCGCGCGCGCGCTGGATTCCCTCGTCGGCGCTCTTGACCGCGGTGACCGTGTAGTCCTCGCGCGCGAAGGTGATCTCGACCACCCGCTGGATCGTGACGCTATCGTCGATGAGCAGGATCTGCTTCACCATTCGCCTCCTCCCGGGGGGCTCATATAGATCGAGGGACAGCCGTTCATCAGTAACACGGAGGATTCGGAAGCGTCAAGGTTAAGCCGTTCAAAATTAAGGGGTCTTCTGAATGTCGGAGATCGGATCGGGCAGAAACGGGCGGCCGAGCGCCTGCGGCGGGCGAGCGCGGCCGATGAAGCCGGCGAGCGTCACCAGCGTCAGCACATAGGGCAGCATCTGCACCGCCCAGCCGGGCACGCCGAGACCCGAGGCCTGCAGGGTGATCTCGATTGCCTCGGCGAGCCCGAACAAAAGTCCGGCGAGCGCGGCCCGGCCGGGACGCCAGTTGCCGAGGATGAGCGCGGCGAGCGCGATGTAGCCGCGGCCGTTCGACATGCCGGCGACGAACTGATGTTGATCGGCGGCCAGCCAGGCGCCGCCCAGCCCGGCGAGCGCGCCGCTCAAGAGCACTGCTTTCAACCTCACCCCGAGCGGCCGCACCCCGAGCGAAGCGGCGGCCTCGGGATGCTCTCCGACGGCGCGCACCCGCAGTCCGAACGGCGTGCGCGAGAGCGCGAGCTCGGAGAGCACCACCGTCACGATGGTCGCCAGCACCAGCGGATGGGTCAGCGTGGCGTACAGGCCCGCGTCGCCGGAGTGAAAGGCGGCGACCCTGGGCGAGTTCGACGAGGAGCCGAAGCCGGTCTTGAGAAAGAAGCGGGTCGCGCCGTCGGCGAGCAGGTTGATCGCGACGCCGCAGACGATCTGATCGGCGGAGAAGCGCAGCACCAACAGGCCATAGATCGCGGCGCACAGCGCGCCTGCGCCCGCGCCGGCGAGAAAGCCGATCGTCTGCGAGCCGCTCGCGTAGGCGGCGACCGTGGCGGCGAACGCGCCGGCGAGCAGCATGCCTTCGAGCGCGAGCGCGATCACGCCCGAGCGCTCCGACCAGCTCCCACCGACGGCGGCGAGCACGTAGGGCACGCTGATGCGCACCACCGCGGCGAGGAACGCGAAGCTGACGAAGGTGGCGAGCATCGCGCTCATCTCGCGGGCGCGCTCCGGGCGACGAGGCGGCGCACCTCGGGCGCGGCGCCCACCACCGCGCAGATGATCACCGCCTCGAGCACGTCGACGATCTCCTTCGGGACGATCGCGCCCACCGCCAGCGCGCCCTGCGCGAGCGTGCCGAACAGGAGCGCGGCCAGCACCACGCCGAGCGGATGGTTGCGCCCCACCACCGCCACCGCGATCCCGACGAAGCCGATGCCGCCGCCGAAGCCGTCTTCGTAATAGTGCTTGTAGCCGAGGACGAAGTCGGCGCCGACCAGGCCGGCCACGCCGCCGGCGAGCGTCATCGCCAGCACCGTCACGCGCGCGACCGAGATCCCGGCGGTCTCGGCGGCGGCCGGCGATTTTCCGACGGCGCGGAGCTGAAAACCGGTGCGGGTGCGGTAGAGCAGCCAGGCGATCGCGACCGCGACCAGGACCGCGACCACCAGCGCCGCCGACGCCGCCGACCCGCGCAGCGACGGAAAGACCGTCGAGAGACGCGGCAGCTCGGCGGCCGGCCGGATCGGCACGGTGTGCACCGACTCGCGCACGAACGCCCACGCGCCCACGCCCACCATCGCCGCGCGCACGATGAAGTTGAGCATGATGGTGCTGATCACCTCGTGCGAGCCGCGCGTCGCTTTGAGCACGCCGGGGATCGCGCCGGTGAGCGCGCCGCCTGCGAAGCCGGCCAAAAGGCAGAGCGGCACCGCCGCGAGCGGACCGAACGATCCCGGCAGGTGCGCGCCGACGAGCGCGGTCAGAAACGCGCCGATGGTGAGCTGGCCGTCGGCGCCGATGTTGAACAGGCCGGCTTTGAGCGGGATCGCGACCGCCAGGCCGGTGAAGATGAGCGGCGTGGTCTTGAGCAGCACCTGGCCGATGCCGTAGGCGTTTCCCCAGGTGCCGGCGAGAAACAGCCGATAGACCGCGAGCGGCGCGCCGCCCGAGGCGAGGATGAGCAGGCTCGCGCAGGCGAGCGCGATCAGCGCCGCCCAGGTCGCGGGCAAAAGCGCGCGCGCCAGCGTGGCGGCCCGCTTCACGCCGCCTCTTTCAGGCCGAGCATCAGCGCGCCGATGCGCTGTCGCAGCTCGGAGCGCGCGCCCGGAGGATTGTCGAACAGGCCGCGGATTCGGCCGCGAAAGAGGACCGCGATGCGATCGGAGAGCTGGAAGAGCTCGTCGAGCTCGGCCGACAAGAGCAGCACCGCCGCGCCGGCCGCGCGGATCTTCAAGAGCTCTTCGTGGATGCGCGCAGCGGCGCCGACGTCGACACCGCGGGTCGGCTGCGCGCACAAGAGCGCCGAGAGCCCGGCCGGGCGCGCGAGCTCGCGGCCGATCACCACCTTCTGCTGATTGCCGCCCGAGAGGCGCCGGGCGGGCGCGGTCGGATCGGCGGGGCGCACGTCGAGCCGGGCGATGAGCGCCTCGGCATCTTGGCGCAAGCGGGCGCGATCGAGCGCGAGCGGTCCGGCGTACTCGGCGGCGCGGCCGAGCAGCAGATTCTCCTCGACGGAGAAGTCGAGGATGAGGCCGCGCGCGTGGCGATCTTCGGGCACGTGGCCGAGCCCGAGCCGGCGGCGCGCCCCCGGCGACGCGGCGGTGACATCCACGCCATCGAGGAGCACCGCGCCCGCGCGGGGAGTGATGAGCCCAGCCGTCGCCAGCGCGAGCTCGCTCTGGCCGTTGCCCTCGACGCCGGCGATGCCGAGGATCTCGCCTCCGCGCACCGCGAGATCGATCCCGGCGAGCGCGAGGGTACCGTCTTCGCGATCCGCCGCGAGGCCGCGCAGCTCGAGACGCACCGGCGCACCGGGCGCGACCGGCTCCGCGCCGCGCGCGACCGCGACCAGCTCGTGGCCGATCATCGCCCGCGCCAGCTCGGCGGAGCTGGTCTCGCGCGCCGGCAGCGTGGCCACCACCTCGCCCCGCCGCATCACGGTCACCCGCTCGGCGAGCGCCAGCACCTCGTCGAGCTTGTGGGTGACCAGCACCACCGCCCTTCCGGCGCGCGCCAGATCGCGCAAGACCGAAAACAGCTCGTCCACCTCGCCGGGGGTGAGCACCGCGGTCGGCTCGTCGAGGATCAGCACCTCGGCGCCGCGCCACAGCACCTTGAGGATCTCGACCCGTTGCGCCTCGCCGACCGAGAGCGTCGACACGCGCCGGTCGGGCTCGACCGCGAGCCGGTAGCGGGCGCCGAGCGCGGCGAGCTCGCGGGAGGCCCGAGCGAGATCGAGAAACAGTCCCGCGCGCGGCTCGCGGCCGAGCACCACGTTCTCGGCGCCGGTCAAGCTCGGCACCAACATGAAGTGCTGGTGCACCATCCCGACCCGCCGCCGGATCGACTCGCTCACCGACGGGCGCGCGATCACCTCGCCGACGAGGCGCACCTCGCCCTCGTCTGGCGGCTCGATCCCGTAGAGCCCGCGCATCAAG
>JANWLJ010000141.1 GCA_025450955.1 Polyangium sp. (in: bacteria)
CCGAGCGTCACGCCGGGCCGGAGCACCTCGGCGCCCGCGCGCAGATCGTCGCCGCGGCGGCGCACGTGCTGCCCGAGCGGCACCTCCGCCGAGAGCCGCACCCGATCGCCGATCTCCTCGGTCGACTCCACCATCACCACCGCGTCGGCGCCGGGCGGGATCGGCGCGCCGGTCATGATGCGATAGGCTTCGCCGGCCGCGAGCGGGCGGGTGGCGACGTGGCCGGCGGCGCCCTCTGCTATGATCCGACGCTCGACCGGCCCCGGGACGTCCGAGGCGCGCACCGCGAAGCCGTCCCTCGCCGAGGTGTCGTGCGGCGGCACGTCGCCGGTCGCGCGCACCGTCACGGCGAGCACCCGCCCGAGCGCGCCCGTGCGCCCCACCCGCTCGGCGCCGAGCGGCCGCACCGTGGCGACCGCGCGCGCCTGCGCCTCCTCGACGGAGAGGAGGCCGCTGGTCATTTGACGCCGAGCAGCTCGACGTCGAACACCAGGGTCGCGTTCGGCGGAATCACCCCGCCCGCGCCGTTCGCTCCATAGCCGAGCTGCGGCGGAATCTGGAGCTGCCGCTTGCCGCCGACCTTCATCCCCGCCACGCCCTCGTCCCAACCCTTGATCACCTCGCCGCGCCCGAGCACGAACGAGAACGGCTCATGACGATCGACCGAGCTGTCGAACTTCTTTCCGTTGGTGAGCCAGCCGGTGTAGTGGACGGTCACCGTCTTGCCCGGCGTGGCCACCGCGCCGGTGCCCTTTTTCAGCTCGTAATATTTCAGGCCGGAGGTGGTGGTGACCGGCTTGACCGCGCCGACCTTGCTCGGTCCGCCGGCGCTGGTATCGGCGAAGGCGACGGCGGCGACGAGGACGACGAGCGAGAGGACGGTGGCGAGGCGGGTCATGTAGGGTGGGCTCCTTGGCGAGCCCGCAAGATAGCACGCCGCGCGCGCGCCGCGTCTAGCGCCCGAGCTCCTCGAACGGACGGCCGAGCCGCCGGATCGAGCGCACCAGCTCCTGCGGATCGACCGGCTTGGCCAGGCACGGCCGCCCGGTCCCGGTCACCCGCTCGTGCAGCGCCTCCGAGGTGATGCCGCCCGAGATGAACAGCGTGCGGTGCGCCAGCTCCGGGTGCGAGGTCTGAAGCGCGCCGTAGAACTCGATGCCGTTCATCTCCGGCATCACCACGTCGGTGATCACCACGTCGAAGTCGTGATCGAAGCGCAGCCGCTCGAGCGCCACCTGCGCGCTCGGCAGGCTCATGCACTCGAAGTGCGCCGAGAGCGACCGCTCCATCGAGCGCAGGATCAGCTCGTCGTCGTCGAGGATCAGCACCCGCAGCCGATCGGTGCCGGGCAAGACCCGCAGATCGGGAGAGGTCGGCTGGCCGAGCGCGGCGGTGCGCTCGAGAACCACCGTGAAGCGCGCGCCTTCGCCCGGCGCGCTCTCGACGAAGATTTCGCCGCCCATCCGCTGCACCAGCTGCCGGGTGATCGACAGCCCGAGGCCGGTGCCGCGACCGACCGACTTGGTGGTGAAGAACGGATCGAAGATCCGCGCCATCACCTCGGGCGTCATGCCCGGTCCGTTGTCGATCACCTCGAGCATCACGTGGTCTTCGTCGAACGCGGTGGAGATGGTCATCTGCGGCGCCATGGTGGCGCTCGACTCGAGCGCCTGCAGCGCGTTCACCACCAGGTTGGTGACGATCTGGGTGATGCTGTTCGGCGGCGCGAGCACGCGCGGCATCCCCGCCTCGAGGGCGACGTCGAAGCCGGCGTGGAAGCGCACCTCCTTGCCGATCAGGCGCAACACCGTGCGGACGTCCTCGTTGAGATCGGTCGGCACCGGAGTGATGTCGGTCTTGCGCGAAAAGACATTGAGCGTCTTGACGATCGAGTGGATGCGGTTGGCGGCCGAGATGCAGTCGCCCATCGACTCGATCCACTCGGTGGCGATCCGCTCGAGCGCGTCGATGCGTTGAAAGCGCGGCCGCTGGAGCACCGCCTCGAGCTGCTCTCTCAAAACCGACATGTTGGAGAGGATCGCCGCGCACGGGTTGTTGATCTCGTGACTAACGCCCGCCGCCAAAACGCCGAGCGCCGAGAGCTTGTCCTGGTGCGCCAGCTCTGAGGCGAGCTGCGCGCGCTCGTCTTGCAGCGCCACCACCCGGCGAGCCGCCGCCGCGGTGTGCCGCAGGTTGGGAAGGAGCCCCGGCCCGTCGTCGATCACGTCGAACGCCCCCGCGCGGAGCAGCGCGGCGTCGAGATCCGGCTGGATCTCGCCCGCGGGCACCACCACCACGATCAAGAGATCCGGGTGGGCGCCCGCCAGCGAGTAGATGCGCGGCGTCGCGATCGAGGCCGGCCCGCTCTGCTCGAGCAGGACCAGCGAGCAGCCGTCCAGCCCGTCGAGCGCGCGATCGCCCGCCAGATCGATCTCGAGCTCGATCGGCAAGCCGACGTCGATCGCGGCCCGCCTGAGCAGGACCGCGAGCTCCGGCCGCTCGGTGGCGATGCGCGCCCTCAGCATGGCTCGAGGCCCATCACATGATCACCCCGCTCGGCGCGATCCAGCGGTACACGATCGCGCCGCGGGTGAAGCCGGCGCCGGGCGAATACATCAGCACCACGTCGCCCTCCTCGAGCCTGCCCTCACGATGGGCCCTTCCGAGATTATACGGAATCGCGGCGGCGCCGATGTTCGCCACCTCGCGAAACGTTTCGTACGTCTTTTCCGCCGGCACCCCGATCGACCGCCGGCAGGCGTCCACCAGCCAGCCGACGCTCTGGTTGGCGAGAAACAGCTTGACGTCCGAGACCGCCAGCCCCGCCGAGGCGAGCGCACCCAGGCAAGCCTCCCGGCAAAATTCGGTGGAGCGTAGCCCGGCCCGCTTACCGAGCTCCGGAGCAAACGAGGAGAGGCGGATGAGCCCGGCGGCGCGGTCCCATCTGCGCGCCGGTTGTCCATCCACGATCGGCGCGTTGACGAGTCCCGCCCGGAGCGATCCGTCGGTACGGGTGAACTGACCGATGAGGCCGCGTCCGGCCGGCACCTCACCAACCACCACTGCGGCGGCGCCGTCGCCGAACTGCAGCGAGATGGCACTTTGATAATCGATCGTGCGCGAGGCCGCCGAAGACTCGACGAGGAGAACCCGCCGGTAGACGCCGGTGCGGATGAGCGCGGCGGCGGCGATGAGCTGCGGCTGAAAGCTGGCGCAACCGAGCTCGAGCGACCAGGCGGTGGCATTCGTGAGCTCACATTTGGCCTGAATGGCGGGTCCGTTGGTTGGATACAGACGGTCTTGAACCAGCGAGCTCACCATCACCAGATCGATCTCGTCCGGCCTGACGCCCGCGGCGCGCATCGCTCGGCGGCAGGCTTCCGCCTCCATATCCGAGGGATCCTCCTCCTCGCCGATCACGTGCCGCAGCCGGGCGCCGCGAAACGGATCGTCGCCGAGCTGCGCCATTGCCGCCGCGATTTCCGGCACGACCTGGTTCTCTTTTCCTTCGGTCGATCGTTCGATGGCGAGAAGGTTCTTCTGCCGTTCGCGCTCCCCGTCGGGGCGAAAGTCTTTCGGCCAAAAGTCGTTGCCGCGCACGGTCGCCGGCAGATAGCTCCCGAAACCCAGAATTCCGACGCCGATTGAATCAGCCAAGAGGATCCTCCTGAAATTGCCGCAGCGCCGCGACGCGCTGACTTCCCGCCAGCCGCGCGTCGGGATCGACGCGCACGTCGAGCACCAGCGGGCCCGAGACGGGCGCGGCGAGCGCCGAGACCAGCTCGTCGCGGGTATGAATGATCTGACCGGCGGCGCCGACCGCGCGCGCGATTCCGGAGAAGTCGATCACCTGCGTCGAGAAGTCGGGGCTCGCGCCGTACAGATCGCGAATCCCGTGATGCACCATGTTGAAGCGGCTGTCGTTGATGATGACGAAGGTGGTGGCGGCGCCGTGCTGCACCGCGGTCGCCAGCTCCGCCCCGTACATGAGAAAGCCGCCGTCGCCGCAGATGGCGAAGGTGCGGCGCTGCGGCGCGCCGAGCTGATAACCGATCGCGGCGCAGATCCCCGAGCCCATCGAGCCGAAGCCGAGACAGGTGACGAAGTCGCCTTCATCACGGACCCGCAAGTAGTGCAGCGCGACCGCCAGGTGCTCCCCCATATCGGCGGTGAAGACCGAGTCGTTCGGGCAGCAGCTGTTCATGGTCTGCACCACCTCGGCGGTGGTGAGCGCGCCGCTCGGCGAGGGCTCGCTCGGCTGATAGCGCGGCCCGGTCCAGTGGCTCTCGGTGGCCAGGGTGCGCTCGATGCGGTGCTCCGACATCCGGCTCAAGACCGCGTCGATCGGCCCCACCAGCCCGATGTCGATCGCGTAGTTGCGCCCGAGCTGCGCGGCGTCGATATCGATCTGGATGAAGGTCTTG
Source organism: Polyangium sp. (in: bacteria) (assembly GCA_025450955.1). GTDB lineage: Bacteria > Myxococcota_A > Polyangia > Palsa-1104 > Palsa-1104 > JANWLJ01. The sequence continues at coordinate 4,425 of JANWLJ010000141.1, forward strand.
CCCGCCTTGAGCAGCGGCGACCACGCGTTGGTGGAGAAGTCGTTCAGGCCCGAGCCGCACACGAGCAGCACGTCGACGCCCGAGGAGAGATACTCGATCACCGTCTCGTGGCCGCCGAAGCCGAACAGGCCGAGATAGAGCGGATGATCTTCGGGAAAGATTCCCTTTCCCTTGGTGGTCACCGCCACCGGCGATCCGATCCGCTCGGCCAGGCGGCGCAGCGCGCGGCGGCTGGTAACGTCGCGCGCGCCGGCGCCGGCGAGGATCATCGGACGACGCGCGCCGCCGAGGAGCTCCATCGCGCGCCGGCATCCCTCCGCGTCGATCTCGAACGACGATTGCACGTGTCCGGCCACCTGCGCCGTCGAGGCCGGCGCCGAGGCGACGTCGAGCGGCAGGGACAGAAAGGCCGGTCCGCGCCGTCCGCTGTACGCGGTCGAGAGCGCCTTGCGCAGCGTCGCCGCCGCCGATCCCGGCCGTGAGATCTGCGCCGAGAACTTGGTCATTCGCCGCGCCAGCGAGACCGCGTCGAGGCCCGAGGCCGAGCCCTCCTGGAGCGCGCCGCGTCCGAACGAGGCGCGCGGCACCTCGCCGGCGATGTGGACGACCGGCACGCCCTCGAGGTGCGCCGACGCGAGCCCGGTCAAGGTGTTGGTGATCCCGGGACCGGCGGTGGTGAACACCACGCCCGGCCGTCCGGTGGCCATCGAATAGCCGAGCGCCATGAAGGCCGCGCCGGTCTCGTGCTTGGCGTTGACCAGTTGGAGGTCCGGTCGGTCGAGCAGCGCCGCATATAAATGCGCCACCGCGCCTCCCGGAATACCAAAAATTCGATTTGCGCCGAACTCCCTCAGCACGTCGAGGAGCTGGTGGGCGACAGTATCGATCTTCACAGCCTACCCCTTTGGGGGCAGCAGGTGCATTTGAATGGTGCCGTTAAATGGGTCATCGAGGGTCACCTTGAGCTCCGCCTGATATCCGCAGGCCTCGGCAACACCGCTCAGCGCCCCCGCCATCGCGTGTTCGATGTAAACGTATTGGTTATGAAACCTCGTCGAAAATAGAGCAGCGTCTAACTGATTCACTTCGAACGTGCTGAAATTGAGGATTTTGTTGAAGGTGCTGCTCATCATCCGAAGAATCGCGGAGATGTTATTGCCGACGACCGCGAAGGCAGTGCGCCCAACAATGGTCTTGCGCCAGGCCGGCCAGGCAGCCGCTTGAATCGTGAAAATCCCCGAATAGATGTTCGAAGGGCCGAATTGAATTTCAGCCAGCTTCGCCAATCGGGTCAGATAATCTTTGACCGGATAAAGGCGAAACGCGGAAAACTGGGAGGTCTTGAAAAAGTCGCGGTAGGCCAGGTGCGTAGCTCGGCCGAATTCGGCGGCGCGCTCGTCGAGCATATTGAGAAACACCCCGCGGCAGCACGCGCTGTCGGGGATCTGCGCCAGGCGCCATTCCAGATCGGTGTGCTTGAAACATTCTTCCATCTGCGATGTCACACCGACTCTATCGGCATTGCTCGGTGAAACTTGAGGATCAATCCGATCCCACGGTCAGTATAAACCCTCAGCTGTTCGCTGTATGCGAAAAGATTGACGGTTCGGTGCTGCCCGGCCGATGTGTTAGCGTCCGCGTATGCGCGCAGGGCTCTTTCTCCTCGCCCTTTTAGCCGGCTGCGCTCCTCCGCATTGGTCGGTGCCGGTCGACGGGCTCGATCGCGTTCCGCTCAGCATCTGGGCGGCCGGCCCGCGCGATCTCTACGCGGTCGGCGGCGCGCTCGGCTCGGGGGGCGACGCGCTCTTTCTTCATGACGACGGCGCGACCTGGGCGCCGATCCCGGTGCAGAGCCAGGCGACGTTGTGGTGGGTCTTCGGCCTCTCGGGCACCGACGTCTATTCGGTCGGCGAGCAGGGCACCATCCTTCACTGGGACGGGAGCGCGCTCACCCAGCTCGCCAGCCCGACCACCCGCACGCTCTACGGCATCTGGGGCACCAGCGACGACGATCTGTGGGCCGTCGGGGGCGAGCCCGGCTCGGACGGCGTGCTCCTTCACAAAGACGCGAGCGGCTGGACCGAACAGCCGGTGGGGGTCGCCGGGGTGGCGCTGTTCAAGGTGGGGGGCTCGGGCGCGGCGGACG
>JANWLJ010000142.1 GCA_025450955.1 Polyangium sp. (in: bacteria)
ACCCGAGCGGCTCGAGCATGTCGGGACGCACCACGAACCGCGGATCCTTCTCGGCGTCGCCGGTGAGAAGCGAGCGACCGTTTGCCGCGACCCAGCCGATCAGGCCTTCGCCCATCCTGAACTCGAGAAACGGACCGCGGTGCAGCGGCGCTCCCGCGCGGCACTTGACCATCAGCCGACCGACATCCGGATCGAGCAGCCGCACGTTGACCCGCGGGACCTCCAAGATCTCCGCGGTCCGCTCGACCAGGAGCTGCAGCTGCTCCTCGAGCGTGGCGCGCTGCTGCAGCTCGTGGGCGATCGAGATGAGACGTTCGATCTGAACCGGCATCGTCCCTGACGTTATACGCACTTCCGCCAGCGCGCCGCAATCGCAGCCTACCGGGCGATTTAGATTCGTCCGACGATGTGGGATGATGGGATCGCAAGCCGCAGGAACGCCGGGGTCACTCTCCGGATCTTTATGTAAACGTCATGATTCGACTAAATCGGGTAATTGCCCTTTTTGCCTTTTTCGATTCTCCGAAACGAAGCGGCTGTGCTGCTCTGCTACGCAGCGCAGGAAGCCCGAAGCCTCGCCGCTGGTGGCAATGAGCGTGTCCATGCACACGATGAATAGGGCAAAAAAAAGGGCAACCGCCCAAAGTTAAATAATCATTTCCAGATAATCATTAGCTTCGGGAAAAGAGGAAGGAATAGCGGGCGAGGCGCTTTTTGAGGTGGGATTCGACGTCGGGGTAGTGGCGGCGTTTCACCTGGGCGCGCAGGCCTTCGATCGTCTTGAGCGGCAGATCGCGGGAGACGTAGTTGACCAGCCAGTTGGGGAGGCGGCCGCCCGGGTTGGCGTGCACCTGGTACTCGACGCGGGTGCTCGCGCCGTCGGCGCTCGGCCAGAGGATCCAGTGGCCGCGAAGAAACGGCATCCGCACCACGCCCTTTTTCGGCGGCGTCGACTTGTCCTCGACGGTGTAGAAGTCGATCTCGACGCGCCGATCCTTTTCGTCGAAGCGCACCAGGTTGTGCAGGACCGCGTCGCGATCGGCGACCGGCCAGGGCGCGTGGGTCCGGTTGTAGACCACCTTCTCGAACTCGCCGAGATCGGCGACCACCCACGAGCCGTTACACGAGTCCATCCATTCGGTCGCGCGCGGCACGTCGCTGAAGACCGCGAGGATGGCCGCGGCGGGCGCCTGCACCATCGCCCGGCCGCGGAACTCTTTCAGGCTCGAGCCTTCGACCTGGCGCCGCTCGACGAGGATGCCGTCCGATTGTTTCACGCGCTCCCAGTTGCCGTCGGCCTTGCTCGCGTCGGCGCGCGCGGCGAGTGGGGCGGAGGCGGCGAACGCGGCCAATAGCGCGAGCGCCGGCAGCGCGCGGGCGAGGCGGCGACGGGTGAGGCCGAGCAGCGTGCGCGCGGCGTGATCGGCGAGCCGCGTCGGCAGAAGACGCATGAGCGCGATGAACAGCCCGGCGAAGCGCGGCGCGACGTAGCGGGCGCGCGGCCGGCGCGCCGTCGACGCGCGCTCGATCGCGCGGGCGACGCAGGCGGGGCCGACCGAGGTGCGCGCCGCCATCCGCTCCATCCGATCGAAAGCGTCGAGCACCGGCGCGTAGGGCGAATCGGCGCGGCGATATTTGGCGCCGCCCTCGAGCGAGCGCGGGGTGAACTCGGTCGCGATCGCGCCCGGCTCGATGAGCGCCACCTCGACGCCAAACGGCCCGAGCTCGAGGCGAAGCGCATCGGACAAAGACTCGACCGCGTACTTGGTCGAGTTGTAGACGCCGAACATCGGCAAGGTGTAGCGGCCGCCGAGGCTCGAGACGTTGATGATCCGCCCCGCGCCGCGCGCGCGCATCTTTGGCAAAAATGCGCGGGTGACCGCGAGCAGGCCGAACACGTTGGTCTCGTACTGCGCGCGCAGATCGCCGTCGGTGATGAGCTCGGTCGGGCCGAGCACCCCGAAGCCGGCGTTGTTGACCAGCACGTCGAGGCCGCGGCCATCCGTGAGCACGTCGACCGCAGCCTGCGCGCGGGCGATCGATTCACCGTCGGTGACGTCGAGCTCGAGCACCTCGAGCGCGGCTCCCTCGGGCGACGCCTTCAGCGCAGCGAGCGCCTGGCGGTTCCGGCCGGTGGCGATCACCCGGTGGCCGCGCTTGGCCAGGTGAAGCGCCGCGTGCCGGCCGATGCCGGAGGTCGCGCCAGTGATGAGGATGGTCTTTCGCGGTGCGCTCATCGTTTTCTCCTTTTCGATCGTTTGCGTGCGCTCGGACTCTCGAAAATGGAATGAATGTTCATTCCGCAATTGGGCCAAAAAAAAGCGCGCGTCCCACGCGCTCCGGCGTGGTCAGGCGCGGATCGCCTCCCAGCAGCACTGCTCGCAGGTCATGAAGAGCGGCTTGGTCAGCTTGAGCCGCCCCTCGACGCCGGCGCGAAACACCCCGAGGAAAGCGCCGAGGACCAGCTCGATCAGCAGCACCGGATCGGCCTTCTTCACCGCCTGCGCCTTCTGCGCCCGCCGCACCATCCCCGCGCCGAACTCGACGATGCTGTGCTCGATCGCCAGGCTCTCCTTATCGAGATACGAGCCGTGATGGTGCAGCTCGAGGAACGACAGCTCCCGAGGATGCGAGAGCGCGAACTCGGCCATCCGCTCCCAGATGATCCGGAACTGCTCGCGCGGCGGCCGGTCGACGGGAAACTCGGTCACCAACTGCCGCGCGATGGTCTGCTTCCAGCGCTGATAGAGCGCGTTGACCAGCGCCTCCTTGGAGGCGAACGAGCGATCGATGGTGCCGGCCCCGACCGCCGCGCGCTCGGCGATCAGCGGGACCGGCGTGCCGTGAAAGCCGCGCTCGACGAACAGCTCGAGCGCCGCCTTCAAGATCGACTCGACTTTGGACTCTTCGGTCGGCATCGCGATAGGGAATGAATATTCATTCCGCGGCCGGTTGTCAACCCCGTCATGATACGATCGCGCGCATGTGGCGTCTGTCCTGCGCGATCCTGCTCCTTACCGCCTGCACCTCGCCGACCCTCTCCTCCTCCGATCTGGCCGCGCCCGATCTCGGCGGCGACGGGCCGATGATCACGACACCGACGGCGGTGATCGTCGCTACCCCCGATCTGGTCGGCTTTCCCACCCGCCTCGACGGCTCGAGCTCGACCGGCGGGAATGGGACCTTTCTCTGGCACTTCGTCTCGGTCCCGCCCGGCAGCGCGATAAGCGACGCCTCGCTCTCGTCGACGAGCGGCGCGACGCCCAGCTTCGATCCCGATCTCGGCGGCGACTACACCATCCAGCTCACCGTCTTTGGAAGCGAGGGCGCCCAGGGCCAGACCACCGCCGACGTGCGGGTGCGGACGCTGCCGGTCTTCTATCGCGAGGGGGTGTTTCCGACGAGCGGCGAGGCCAGCTTCGCGATCGGGGTGGTGCGCTCCGACGGCACGGGCGCCCACCGGATCAGTTGCGCGGTACAGAGCGCCGGCCCGGGCGACCTCGGCGGCGACGATCTCTACGATCTGCTCGAGGTGCCCGGGCTGCTCTCGCTGCGGATCGACGATCGTCCGGGGGTGCCGTCGCGGGTCGCCTACGAAGACGTCACCGCCACCGTCACCGCGAGCACCCGCACGCTCGGCCACAGCTTGTGGATCGCCGACGAGAACAGCGACTGCGCGAGCCATCCGCCGGTCCGCCTCGACGACGGCGCGCATCCCGATCAGTCGCAGCTCGGCCCGCGCTTCTCGACGGACGGCGCGCGGGTGGGGTGGGTCGATTTCGGCGCAAACGGGCGGCTGATCACCGCCGCCACCGACGGCACGCAAAGGCGGGTGGTGCGCACGAGCGCCAAGCTCTCCGGCACGCCGCCCTTCTGGCTCGACGCGACCCACCTCGCCTGGGTCGAGGACGTCTCGGCCACCGCGACGCCGCACCTGGTCTTTCAGAGCGCGGCCGACACCGCCGGCGCGGGCGACAGCGCGGCAAAGATGCTGCTCGACTGCGCGCCCGGCGCCGACAACCTCGCGGTGGTCAATCAGTTCGAGCGCCTCGCGGGCGGCGCGCTGCTCGTCGCCGGCGGCACCCAGAGCACCACCAAGGGCGGATCGATCTCGCTCTATGAAATGGGCGCGACCTGCTCGACCGGCGCGGCGCAAACGCTGATCACGCCGGGCGCGGCCGGCGACGCCTGGGACTTCGAGGTCGCGCCCGACGGCGTGACCGTCGCGCTCTCCTCGAGCGTGGTGCAGGTGGCGGCGCCCGCGCCGCAGCACGACATCTATCTCGCCTACACCGACGGGCGGCCGCCGGTGCTGTTCAGCGGCTCGGACGCGCTGCTCGACGACGTCGGCCCGCGCTTCATCGCCGGCGGGCGGCAGCTCACCTGGACCCAGGCCGCGCGCCCCGACGACGCCGGCGCGACCCGCGGCGCGGGCGTGCAGGTCGCCAACCTGAACGGCTCGCACCTGCGCTCGCTCCGGCCCGAGTCGAGCTCGGCGCAAGGCCGCACCGCGCTCGTCGGCGGCTCGAACCGCGGCTTCGCCTGCGACTACGGCGACGGCGCGCCGGTGCCCTTTTGCGCGCTCGTCTTCGTGATCGCGCTCTTCGCCTGGCGCCGCCGCTCCGCCGGGTGATTCAGGCGCGCGGACGCCACATCGTCCACATCCGCAAGTCGCCCGCGCGGGGATGCTGCTCGTCGCGCACGACCTCGTAGCCGTGGTGGCGATAGAGCGCGACGTTCGACTCGGTGTCGGTCTCGAGATAGCAGGCGACCCCGGCGCGCTCGGCGCGCGCGGCGAGCTCGCGCAAAAGCAGCCCGCCGAAGCCGCGGCCTTGATGCGCAGGCGCGACGCCGATCACGAACAGATAAAAGTGCGGCTCGTGCGGATGGACCCTTTTCATGTACGCGCCGATCTGCGCGTAGCGCCAGGCGGGCACCACGCCCGCGAGCACCGGCCCGAGCGCGATCCGCGCCATCCCGCTCACTCCCGGCGGATAGCGACCGGGCGCATAGGAGAGCGAGACCCCGACGATCGCGTCGCCGTCGAGCACCACCTGCGCGTCGCCGAAGCGGCGGGTGGCGTCGACGAAGCCGCGCTCGACCCGCTCGAGCTTGCGCCCGCGGTCCTCTTCCGCCACCGGCAAGAGCGACAGCGTCGAGGGGTTGTCGTAAAACGCGTCGGCGAGCACGCGGGAGGCTTCGCGCACCCGATCGGCGGGCAGGCTGACGAGCTCGGGTCGGTTCGTCTTCACCGCGAAAGACTACGATCGCCTGTGCGCAGAAGATAGCGCGCCCGTCGTATACAATCGCGCGAGCGTCGGAAGAAGGAGCGCGAGATGAACGGGGGTTGGCTGCACGAGCACGCTGCGCTGGTGACATTCGGATCGATCGGCGCGGTCTCGGTCGGGATCGTGGCGCTGGCGATCGGGCTCAACCGGCGCGAGAAGCGCCGCGAAGCCGAGGCGCGCGCCGCCGATCTCATCGACATTCCCGCCTTCGGAAGGATCGACGCGCGGATTCGCTTCGCCGCCCTCGGCGCGGCGGCCGGCGCCCTGCTCGCGCTGGCGATGATCCTCTCTCACCACCAGCTCGCCCGCCCGAAGGCGTGGCTCGGCTTCGCCCTCTTCACCGCGCTCGGCGCCTCGATGGGCTCGCTCATCGGCAATTTGCGCCGGCAGGTCGGCCGGCTCGCGCTCGACAAGCGCGCCCGCTCGCTCACCCTCACGCTCGCCGGCGACACCTGGATCATCGAGCTCGGCCGTCCCGTCGAGCTCGAGCTCGCCGCGGTCGCTCCGAGCCGCCTGTATCCGAACGGCCGCACCCAGGCGGTCATCACTCAGGGCGAAGCGCGCATCGGCTTCTGGGTTCTCAATCACCTGCGCGAGCCCGCCACCGGCCCGCTCGTCTCCGCGCCCGAGATCGACCTCATGACCGATCGCCGCGGCCGGGTGATCTACGAATTTCTGATCGCGCAGGTTGCGAGCGCGTCCGCATGACCCCCGGCCGGATGGAGGCGTTCTCCGACGGAGTGCTGGCGATTCTCATCACCATCATGGTGCTCGAGCTGAAGACTCCGCACGGCACCACCATGAGCGCGCTCAGCCCGATCTTTCCGGCGCTCCTCACCTACGTCCTCAGCTTCATCTATCTCGGGATCTACTGGAACAACCACCACCACATGCTGCACCTCACCAAACGGGTCACGGGCGGCATCCTGTGGGCGAACCTGCACCTGCTCTTCTGGCTCTCGCTGGTGCCGTTCATCACCGGGTGGATGGGCGAGAACCACTTCGCTCCGCTGCCGACCGCCGCGTACGGCGTGGTGCTGCTCCTCGCCGGAGTCGCCTACGTAATCCTGCAGGCGCTCATCATCCGCGATCAGGGACCGGGCTCACCGCTCGCCGCCGCCGTCGGCCGCGATCTCAAGGGCAAGCTCTCGGCCGCGCTCTACGCGATCGCGATCCCGCTCGCCTTCGCCGGCCACTTCCTCAGCCAAGGCATCTACGTCCTGGTCGCGCTCCTCTGGCTCATCCCCGACCGCCGCATCGAAGCCCACCTGAAATCCTGAGGCAGTGGCGCGGGCGCCCGACTCTGCGCTACCTTTCGCCCCCATGAAGACCATTTTGTTTTCGGGATTTCTCAGCGCGCTGTTTTGGGTGATGCCGATCGCGGGCGGCGGCGTGGCCGTCGGGGCGG
>JANWLJ010000143.1 GCA_025450955.1 Polyangium sp. (in: bacteria)
CCGCCGCGGCGACGGTGCCCGCGCCCCCGCCCCCCCCGGGATCGCGCGCGCGCGCGCGCCGAGATAGGGGATGAAGGTGCCGAAGAAGGTCACCAGCCCGAGGAGAAATGGAGTCCGCACCCCGGCGATCCACAGCCCGAGCCCGGTGAGCACGCCCATGATCGTCATCGACACCGCGATCCCGACGGTCCAGTGGCGCAGCGCGGCGCCGGCGCGTCGCCAGCCGGCCTCGAAATCCTGCTCGTACGGCGGCGGCACCAGCCGGCAGAGCGAGCGGCGGACGTCGTCGCCCTCGGCGGCGAGAAAGAACGCGAGCACGGTGATCCCCACCGCCGCCGACACCATCTCGGCCGCGCTGTACGCGATTGGCAGCGCGTGCTGGACGGCCTGCTCCGGGGCCTGACGCGCGAGCTTTTGCGCCGCCGCGCCAGGGTCGCCGGTCTTCTTCAGCCACCAGTCGGCGATCTGATCGCGGGCGCTCGCGATCTCGCCCGGGAGCTGCTCGAGCTGGCTCTGCAGCCGCGGCGCGACGAGAAACCCGATCGCCACCAAGAGCCCCACGAAGGCGGCGAACGTGATGAGGACCGCGATCCCGCGCTTGATCCAGCGCGAAAGGAGATCGATGGGAAAGCGCAGCACCGTCGCCAGCACCACCGCGAGGAAACCGAGCAGCAGCACCGTGCGCGCCATCACCAGCGCGCGCAGGATGCCGAACACCAGCACCACCACGATCGTGAGCAGCGCGGCTCGCCGCGGCGTCGGCCACCGGCTTCCGTTCGAGCCCGTCACCGGTACAATCTATGCGCGGCTCGGGCCGCTGCACGATGGAGATGGTTGACAGCGCCGGGCGCGCCGTTTATATGTCTCGGCCGGTCATCGCGAGGATGGCGGAATTGGTAGACGCACTAGCTTGAGGGGCTAGCGGAGCGATCCGTGGGGGTTCGAGTCCCCCTCCTCGCACTCTCGATTCACCCACAATTCCTCAAAAACTACTGAATCACCGGCGCTGCGGTCGACACCGCCGCGCCCCACCAGGCGATGGTGCCCGACTGCACGACGGTGGCGGCGCCGGTCTTGTCGTCGAGGAGCACGAACACCCCGCCCTGGGTGAAGCCGAAAATTTTGTTCTTCCAGAAGCCGAGGCCCCAGATGTCGGCGGTGTGGGTGTTGCCGAGCAGGGTCGCGGCGCCGGTGTTGGGATCGACGCGGACGATCCAGTCCTCGGTGCCGCCCGGCTGCTTGGCGGTGGCGACGGTGCCAAAGCCGGTCACCGAGACGATGTCTCCGCTCGAGCTCAAGGACGAGCCGTAGCTGCCGAGCTGGGTCGAGTGGCCGGTCATCGGATCGATTTGATAGAACGAGCCGTCGGTCGCCGCCGCCACCACCACCTCTTTTCCCGACGAGCCGTCGATCAAATCGGCGGGGACGAACGAGAGGCTGTTGAACGATCGATCGAGATCGGCGAGGTAGGTGCAGACCGCGGTGTCCTTGTCGACGCTGTAGACCTTGTCGAATGAGATCCCGACCATCTGCCCCTGCTTGTCGATCGCGATGTCGGTCATCTGATCGCTCGACTGCGGCCAGACGAACGCGCCGACCGGCGTGATGGTGAGCGTGTCGGGATCGATCTTGTACAAGGTCGTGTCGTCGTGCGCGTAGACGTAGTAGACCGTCGGCTGCTCCGGCACCGCGCCGCCGTCTGTCGGCGCGCTCGATCCCAGATCGTGCGCCGGACCTCGCCGGTCGCGCCCGCCCGCTCCGCAGGCCGAGAGCCCGAGCGCGATCACCGCCGCCATCCATCGTCGCCGCATACCACCCATGGACTTCATCGTGAGTATCTCCGCAGACGGAAAGCGGGCCAGCCTCAGCCGGCGCTACTGAATCGGCGAGCCGGCGAGAAAGTCGATGTCGGGCAGCGCCATGGTGGTGCCGCACGCGCCGCCGCCGACGCCGAGCACCGAGCCGTCGAGCAGGGTCACCGCGGTCCACTCGGTGTTGGTGTTGGGAAGGCTCGGAAACGCGCTCACCTTGCCGGCGACCGGATCGATCTGCTCGACCGAGGCGACGCTCGAGTCGCAGGCGGCGTGCATCGTGTAGCCGCCCATCACCAGGATGGTCCCGTCGCGCACCAGCGCGCTCGCCTGCCAGGCGCGCGGGGTGGCGAGCTGATAGGGCGCGAGCGCGAAGGTGTTGGTGGTCGGATCGAACAGGCCGATCGACGCGAGTGGATCGACGATCCCGCCGGCCGACATGCTGGCTCCACCGATGACGGCCACATGTCCGTCGGGCAGCGTATGCGCGGTCAGCATCGAGCGGCCCTGCACCATCGCGCCCGCCGGCGTGAAGGTCGCGGTGTCGGGATCGAAGAGCTCGGCCGCGGTGACGCCGCCGTCGCCGCCACCGAGGAGCACGCGCCCGTCGCGCAGCCGCACCACGAAGCCGTAGGTGTGGAGCTGCGCGTGCGCGACGAGCGTGAAGCTGTCGGCGGCCGGATCGTAGATCTCCACGCTCGGATCGTTGCCCGAGCTGATGAACACCCGCCCGTCGACCATCAACACCGCGCGGGTGTAGTCGCGCGGCATCTGCAGCTTCATCGCCGTCGGAGTGAAGGTGTTCGTCGTCGGATCGAACAGGTCGGCAGACTGCGCGTCGGAGGCGCAGCCGGCGACTCCGATCTCGCACGCGCCGCCCACCACCAGCACCTTGCCGGTGAGCAGCGTGATCGCGCTGTCGTGCCAGCGCGGAGTGCTCATCATGCTCGGCACCGCGCTGACGCTGTCCGCGGCGCGATCGTAGATCTCGGCGGTGGCGAGCGACATGGTCGGATCGTCGGGCACAGTGGTGCCGCCGGCCACCAGCACCCGCCCGTCCTGCATCACCGCCAGCCCCGGATCTTCGCCGCGCACCTTCATGAGCGGCTTCTGCTGCCACATCATCTCCAGCCCCGCCGAGCGGTAGCGAAAACCGTGCGGCAGGATCGCGGTGGCGGCGCCGGCGACGATCTTGACGTCGACGGGACCGACCGGACCGGGCGGCGTCTCGATGAGCGCGGTGGCCGGATCGACCACCCGCACCGGCGCGCGGCCGTCGCCGAGATAGACCTTCATCCCGCTCGCGAAACCGGCGCCCTTGAGCGTGACGAAGTCGCCGCCGTTTTGAAATCCGACCGACGCCGAGACCGAGGTGACCACCGTCGAGCAGTCGGCCGCCTCGACGCACACGCCCGCGCAGCAGCGCGTCGCCGGCAGCGCGCACTGACCGTCATTTACGCACGCGACGCCGCCGTCTCCCGCCGCCGCATCGCCGCCGCCGTCGCCGTCGATGGCACCGAGATCCATTCCGCCGGGCGGATGATGATCGCAGCCGTTACAGGAGCCGCCGGCGAGCGCCACCACCGCGATGAGCACCCACACGCTCTTGGTCATCGTCATTTCCTCATCCGATCTTGGAGAGTAACCCCTCGGTGAATTCCCATAACTTGCCGGCGAGGGCGTCGTCTTTGGCGAGCCGGGTGGTGCGCGCGATTTTTTTATCGGCGAAGTATTCGCCGGAGATTTGGGCGACCTCGGGGCTGGAGGCGAGCCAGACCAGGGTCTCGGCGCCTTTTTCGGGCGTGCGCGCGAACAGCGCGCCGGCGATTTTCACCCCCGCTTTGAGAAGGCCCTTGTTGTTGAGGCCGAAGCCGGAGCGCACGAAGCCGGGATGAAAGCAGTTGGCGGTGACCCCGCGATCGGCCACGCGCCGGGCCAGCTCGCGGGTGAACAGGATGTTGCAGAGCTTGGAGTCGCAGTAGGCGGGAAAGCCGGCGCGTCCCGACGGGCGGGTGGCGATGGTCTCGAGATCGAGGTGGCCGCTGCGGTGCGCCGCGCTCGAGGTGCTCACCACCCGCGAGCCCGGGGTTTTGGCGAGCATCTCGATGAGCTCGCGCGCGAGGACGAAGTAGCTCAGGTGATTGAGCGCGAAGGTCCGCTCGAATCCGTCGGGGGTGAGCTGGTGGGTCGCAAACAGCGCGCCGGCGTTGCTCACGAGCACGTCGAGCCGATCGCGCCGCGACTTGAATTCGGCGGCAACCGCGCGCGCCTCGGCGGGCCGGGAGAGATCGCCGATCAAAAAATCGAGGTTGGGATTCTTGCTCGCGGCGGCGAGCTCGCCCACCACCCGCTCGGTCTTTTCGCGATCGCGCCCGACCAGCGTCAGGGTGGCGCCGCGGCCGGCGAGCGCGAGCGCCGCCGCTTTGCCAATTCCCTCGGTCGCGCCGGTGAGAAGGATGACCTTGCCGTCGAGTGTGGGGTCCACGCGGCGGACGTTAGCGCAACCCGGTCTCGCGGTCACTTGTCGCCTGCCGCCCGACGCTGGCGCTACCCAGCTTCGTGTGCACGATCGCCGTGGTCGGCTACATGCACACGCTCGACGCGGCGAACCCGAAAGAGGCGCACCAGGCCGCGAGCGACTACCTGGTGCGGCCGGGCGGCGTGGTCAACCTCTGCTACAACCTGCCCGGCACCGGCGGCGCCAGCGACGACACCTTCCCGCTCGGGGCGATCTTCCGCCGCTCACGCGGGGTCACGCACGTCGACGTCCCGCTCTACCACCCGGGCGGCCACGTGCGGGTCGGCCACCTCACCTTCGTCTACGGCCACGTCGGCGCGCGCTACGGATGGATCGCGCGCGACGCGGTATCGCCCTGATCGAGCGACGCCGCGCAGTGGCTGCGAAGCGCTACTTTCCGCGGAAGGTGATGAGCCCGCGCGACGGATCGTACGGAGAGACCGAGACGGTCACCAGATCACCGAGCACGACGCGGATACGGTTGCGGCGCATGCGCCCGCCGAGCTGAGCCAACACCGAGTGCCCGCCCTGCACGTCGACGCGAAAGTTTCCGCCCACCATCACTTCGACGATCTTGCCTTCCATTGCTACCAGGTCATCTCGCGACATTCGTTCTCCAGTTGCGGCAGACTACGCCAGTCGGCGCTGCCGAGGGATTTCTTTACGCCATCTCGGGCCCGCCGTCGAGCCCCGACGTGCGCGGGCCCGCCCGCCCGGACTCCTTTGAATCGCGCGCCCGGTGTTTAGGCAGGCGAATAGCTGGTTCTCAATCGCCAGCGCCCATGATAAGGTGCCCGATGTATCGTCCGGACCCTATCGCGTCTCGACCCTTAGAGAAGGGGGCAGTGACCATGTTCTATCCAGAGCGTTCCGCATTTCAGGCCAAGATCCAGGCTCCATTCGTGCTCGCTCAGATCAACGCGCTCAAGGCCAGCATCTTCAAATCTTCGGCGGAGATTCAGACCGCTCTCTCGGTCGCCGACAGCATCGCGCAGCGGTACGAGCTCACCCGTCCGGATCTCTTCATCCCGGCGCGTGAAACCTTCGGCGCGATTTTGGAGCCGCTCTCCAATATCGCGCACGCGGGCACCATCCGGCGTATTGGCCTCGGTATCTTTCCCCAGTACATGAAAATCCTCGGTGTACCCGCGGGCGGCGCCAAAGCGGCGCTTGGGGTGAATACGCCGAGCGATCTGGTTCGCAACGTCTGCGAGGCCTACGGCCGCTGCGTGACCGGACCCGGCGCCGGCGCGCTCACCCCGACCCGGATCGATTCCAAATCGGCGGTGGTGAGCGACACCACCTTCGTCCCCTGCTCGCTTCAGTCGGGCGTGTTCATCGGCGCCGGGCAGATCACCGGCCTCAAGCTGATGGTGCGCGAGACCCAGTGCCGCCTGCGCGGTCACTCGAGCTGCATCTACGAAATCGACTGGTAGCGCGCCAAGGCCTCCGCGGAGGCCCTGGCGCTGCCTGGGCGTAAATCAGGTGAGAATCTGGGGATCGGTCGGCGAAGACTTGCGCTTCGCCGGAAGCGGCACGCCGAGCATCTCGGCCGGGAGCACCGCCAGCGTCTTTGCCGGCTGATTCACCCACGAAGAGAGCATCGCGTTGTAAAGGCTGGCGCTGTGCCAAAGCACCTGCTGATAATAGCGTCCGGTGCTCGATTCCGGCCGCACATCGCCGCAGCGATCGAGCCCCATCGTGAGGTGGACGTTGTCGACCTCGCGGTGCACCTTCCAATAATTGCCGCTCAGGATATCGAGCCGCTCGAGCACCGGGATCACCGCGGTGTAGAAGTCGAGCGCGACCCCTTCGCTGAGCAGGTTGAGCCCGATCACCTGGACGTCGCAGGTGTCGCGCACCGCGCTGCGCCAGCAAAACGCCAGGCTGTTGACCGTGGCGGGACTGGCGGGCTGCGGCTCGCTGCCGTCGAGAAATCCATATTTTTCCATCCAGCCGAGCAGCAGATCCGGATGATCCGCTTCCTGCACCGCGTGCTCGGCGAAGATGCCCTGATAGTTTCTGTCTTTGCAGAGCGAATAGCGCAGGCACAGCGCGGAGGTGAACTCCCGCGACTGGTGAATGAGCTGATGGACCCACTTCAGATCGCTCGGACGCTGCACCTGGGCGAGCGACTGGAAGAACGGACCGGATCGAAGCTGCGCCCGATATCGCTCTGATAAATCAAGCAGCCATTCCATTTTGCTTTCTCCCTTTTTTTGCTGACACCTGTGTTCGAAAA
>JANWLJ010000144.1 GCA_025450955.1 Polyangium sp. (in: bacteria)
ACTTCGAAAAACGGTTTCAACGGCGCGGCGGCGAGATCGTCGGCTACAACCACCAGCCGATGTCGTTCGTGACCGGGCCGGGCTACTTCACGGTGGTGCCGTCGCCCGAAGATCCGCGCGAGCTGCTCTTCGACTACACCCGCGTTCCCGCCGAGGCGCCGCCCGGTTGGCCGCCGGTCAAGTCGAACCGCGCGGGGCTGTCGCGGTTCGTCTATCGCGATCTGCACGACTTCAACCGCCGGGTTTCGCGAGACGTGACCATCGGCTCGGCCACCCGGCTCGGCAAGGTGATGGACTCCTATTTCGTCCTCGCCCGTCGCTGATCAGAATTTTTTCAGATAGCCGAGCGGATCGTCTTCGTCCTTCACCGCGTGCTTGTACAGGCGGATGAAGGCGGCGAGGTTTCCGTCGAGGCGGCGAAGGATGCGCGCGTGGTCGGGCGTCTCGCCGTGATAGACGCGGAACACCAGAAGCACGGCGTTGTTGAGCGGGCCGACCGCGAAGATCGATCGCGGCTCGCCGGGCTTGGACGGAAACGCGCGCGCGTACTCGGCGCGGGCGCGCGCGAAGACCTCTTTTCGCAGCCGCAGCTTCTCGGCGCCTGAGCGCGGGCTCGCGTAGAGCGCTTCCAACTCTTTGACGATCGGCGCGAGGAAGCGCGAAAAACGCTCGGCGCGTTGGTTGCGCTCGGCGGCTTCGACGAACACCTGGCGCGCCGCCTTCTCGCCGCGGCCGGTCATGCGGAAGTAGAGCGCGGCGCCCTCCATGCCGACGAACTCGGCCAGGCTCTCGTTCCACGCGCTGTGGCCGGGCAAGTAGAGCGTGCCGTGGAGCATCTCGTGGAGCGTGACCTCGACGATTCGCGCGTCGGAGCCTTCGAGCATCGACGAGAAAACCGGATCGGAGGTGACGCCGAGGGTGGAGTAGCCGGCGACCTCGCCGACGAACACGTCGAAGCCGCGCGCCTCGAGCTTGCGCGCCTCGGCGATCGCGTCTTTTTTTCGGAAGTAGCCGAGATAGGGGACGGTGCCGGCGATCGGGAAGTGGTGGCCGTAGGGCTCGAGCTTCAGCTTGGGCGCCGCCCAGACGTTGTAGGCGAGCGGCGCGCCGTGGGTATCGACGAAGCGGGTATAGGCGTCGCCGCCGTGCAGGCCGAGCACCTCGACGCCGAAGTCGCGCGCCGAGCGGGCGAGCGCGAGCCGGCGCTTGGTGTCGGCGGAGACCGCGGGATCGGCCAGCACCTCGCTGATGCGCCGCCGCTCGTGCATGAGCGCGAGCTGACCCACGCCCTGCTGCAAGAGATAGTCGCCGGTGAAGCAGCCGCCGCCGCTGAGCGAAAAGAGCAGCGCGCCGAGGGCTACCGCGCGCAAGAGCCTAAAGTTTGTAGCGCGTCGAGGGATCGACCACCTGGTTGATGTCGACCACCGCCTGCCCGGAGACGGTGGCGCAGACGAGATAGTGCTGAAGCGGTCTGGGCGCGGGCGCGGTCGGCTTGTCGCCGTTGAAGTCGTAGGTCGCGCCGTGACAGGGACAGTGAAAGCCGCACTTGGCGTCGACGAACATCACGTCGCAGCCGAGGTGGGTGCAGCCGGCGTCGAGGGCGAACACGCCGTCCGCATCGCGACAGACGAAGACGTTGACCCCGTTTCCGGTTTGGAAATACATCGCCGAGCCGATCGTCAGGCTGGTGATATCGATGCCGACGCCGACCGAGGTCGGGCCGCAGGCGAGCATGTCGACCATCGCCGGCGGCGCGTCGCCGCAGCCGGGCAGGGTGGCGCCGATCAGGACCAGGCCGGTCGCCTGACAGAACCTTCGTCGCTGCTCATCGTGCAGAGGCATGTCACCGCCATCGTGGCACAGCCGCGGGTCAACTGCTAGCGGACGTGTAATGGCCGATCGCGCGCAGCCAGATGAGCCGCGCCATCGTCACGAACGCCACCGCGCCGGCGAGCCCGGCGATCGCGGTCGATACCTTCAGCCGGCCGAGGAGCGCGAGCGGCGGATAGGTGGTCATGAGCGCGAGCGGCACCACGAAGGTGAACAGGACGCGCCAGGCGCCCTGAAACACCGTCGAGGGCCAGCGTCCGGCGTCGAACACCGAGTTGAAGAGATAGATGAGGTTGTCGAGCCGGACCACCCAGAAGGCCGCGCTCACCACCAGGATCGCGAACGCGTAGAGAAGGGCGCAGGCGGCGATGGTGAGGAGGAGCGCGATCGCCACTTCGCCCGGCGCCGGCACCCGGCCGAGGCGGTGGAGCGCGTAGACGGCGAGCGCAATAGCGCCGAGCGAGTCGAGCCCGCGCCACGGCTCGAAACGCGCGGTCGAGACGAGGAACTGCGCGTCGGCGGGCTTGATGAGCACGAAGTCGAGCGTCCCTTTGCGGATGTGCTCGACCACCTGCACGAGCGATGGCTGCACCGCGCCCTCGAGCACGCCGCGCAAGAGCGTGAACCAGGCGACCACCAGGAGCGCTTCCCAGAAGCCCCAGCCGGCGATGGTCGGGCGCCGGCCCCACACCACCACCATCGGCACCAGATTCCAAAACAGCCAGAACAGCGCCATCGCGCCACCGACGAAGAAATCGACGCGATACTGGAGCGCCAGCTCGATCGACGCGCGGAGCTGCACCGCGAACAGTCGGAGATAGCGGCGCATCAGCCTCCGAACGCCGCGAAGCGTTTGACCCCGCGCCGCCACACCAGCGCCATCACCAGCACCGCGGCCGCGGCGTAGGCGTACTGCGCGCCGAGCTGGTGCAGCGCGCTCGTCCGATCGTGCATGCCGGTCAAGATCTCGACGGGAACCGCCTGCAAATAGGCGAACGGGAGCAGGCGCGCGAAGCGCTCGAGCCACGGCGGAAACAGCTCGAGCGGGAGCAGATAGCCGGAGAAGATCATGAAGCAGCCGAGCCACAGCTCCCAGATCGACATCGAGCTCTCCATGTAGAGCGCGAGCGTGCCGATGGTGGCGGAGACCGCGAAGTTGAGCAGCCACGCGCCGCCGAGCGAGGCGAGGAAGATCACCACCACCCACGGGTCGTGGGTGACGTCGTGGCCCGAGGTGGCGATGAGCATGATCACCGCGACCGGCAGGACGATGAGACCGCGCATCGGGATCGCCGCCAGGCTGTCGGCCGAGTGGCCGACGAGCGGATGGATCGGGCGCAGGAGCCGTAGCGCGAGCGTTCCTTCGCGCACCTCGCGCACCAACTCCCAGACCACCCACGCGCCGGTCATCTGCCGCACGATCAGCGTGGTCAGGTAGTAGCTGACGAAGCCGTTTTGATCGAAACGGCCGATCGGCGCCTCGCGCGCGACCGCGCTCATGAGCGCGAGCATCACGAGCGGCATGGTCATGGTCAGCATCCAGACCAAGAACTCGGCGCGGTAGGCGACCGCCTCGGCCAGCCCGACCCTGAGCAGGGTCGGATAGGCCTTGAGCGTGCTGCGGAGACTCATGTTGTGGTTCGCTTCTCCATGAACAGCTCGCGCATCACCTCTTCGAGCGGCGGATCCTCGACGGTGAGATCGGCGATCCCGCGCTCGGCCAGGAGCTGGGTGACCCGCGCCTTGAGCTCCGACTGCGGCACGTCGACGGTCTCTTCGCGCCCATCCTCGCGACGGACCCGCACCCGCTTGTGCGGCCGCACCCGGTGCGCGAGCGCCTGCAGATCGCCGTCGTAGGTGAGCCGCCCCTTGTCGATCACGATCACCCGCGGACACAGCGCGGTCACGTCGTCCATGTAGTGGCTGGTGAGCAGCACCGTGGCGCCGAACCGTTCGTTGTAACGGCGGATGAAGTCGCGCAAGGTGACCTGCATCGAGACGTCGAGCCCGATGGTCGGCTCGTCGAGAAACAGCACCTTCGGCCGGTGCAAAAGCGCCGCCACCAGCTCGCACTTCATCCGCTCGCCGAGCGAGAGCTGGCGCGTCGGGCGCTCGGCCAGGTCGCCGCGCTCGAGCAGCTCGGTCAATTCGCCGAGCGTCTCCTGATACTCGCGCTCGGGCAGATCGTAGATCGCGCGGTTGAGGATGAAGGTGTCGGCGGGCGGCAGATCCCACAGGAGCTGCTGCTTTTGTCCCATCACCAAAGTGATGTTGCGCAAAAAAGGATGCTCGCGGCGGCGCGGATCGAAGCCGGCCACCCGCACCGTGCCGCTCGTCGGGTGGAGCAGGCCCGAGAGCACCTTGAGGGTGGTGGTCTTGCCGGCGCCGTTCGGGCCTAAAAAGCCGACCCGCTCGCCGGCGCCGATCGAAAACGACAGCGCGTCGACCGCGCGCGCGATCTTGTATTTCCGCCGCAGCACCGACGCGAGCGCCGCCACGACTCCGGGCGCGCGCTCGTGCACGCGGTACTCCTTGGTCAGCGCGTCGACCTCGATGAGCGGCTCCGGCATGGCGGGCCGAGAGCATAACGACGGCCTTGACGGGAAGCCACGAGGAACCGAAAACTCGGGCCCCATGCGCGCCTCGGTGCTCTTTGGTCTGATCCTCGTCGGCTGCGGTCCTGCGGTCGGCTCGTCGGTGAGAAAGCCGTCTCCGGTTCCGGGCGCCGCCGCTGCGGGAGAGCGGCCGATCGCCACTCCAGCAGCGCCGCCCGGCTGCAAGGTCGCGCTGCGCACCGTCTCGCTTCCCGGCCGCGGTGGGGCGCGCCCGAGCCTGGCTCAGGCGAGCGGCGCCTACGCGGTGGTGTGGGAGGAGACCGCCGAGGATCACCGCGGCGTTCACTTCCAGGCGCTCGACGGCGAAGCGCATCCGCTCGGCCCGCCGGTCGAGGTGGCCGATCTCGAGCGCGGCGGCGCCGAGCCGAAGGTGGTGGCCGACGGCGACGGCTTCGCGATCGTGTGGACCATCGACGAGCCGGACACGTCGCTGATCGCATTTCGGCGCGTCGATGCGCACGGCCGGCCGCGCGGCGACGTGATCACCGCGGTCTCCTCGCCGCACGCGCGCGCGCTCGCGCTCGCCAAGGTGGAGGGCGGCTTCGCGCTCGGCTGGTGGAGCTGGAGCGGCACGCCGCCGTCGGAGAATCTCACCTGGCTCGACGCCGATGGCCGTCCGCACGGCCGCGCGGTGCGGGTCTCGACGGGCCTGCTCGTCGATCCCGAGATGGATCTGCGCGCGGTCGAGGGCGCCGGCGACAAGCATAACCCCGAGGTGCGCGCCGCCTGGATCGAAGCGGTCAATGGCGACGATCACGTGCTCGACGGCGTCATCTCGCGCACCGCGGTCTCCGGCAAGGTCGACCTCGGCCCCGGCGATCGCCCCGGGCTGGTCTCGGGCGGCGTCCTTTTCGCCAACCCCACCGATGCCTCGGTGTGGCTCGCGCCACTCGATGGCGCCCAGCCGCCCGAGCGCGTCACCGACGGCCAGATGCCGGCCGCCGCCGATTCGCGGCTCTGTCTCTACCGCACCGTGACCGAGCAGCAGCGCGCCAATGACGAGCTCCACTGCATGGGGCTCGATGGCGCGCGCCCGGTCGATCCCGTGCGCGTCGCGGTCGCTCCGGGCGGCGTGCTCACCCTCGCGCTCGCCGCGCCCGAGTCGTCGTCGGGCTTCGGGGTGGTGTTTCAAACCGAGGCCGGCGACACCATGAAGGTGGTCTTCGCCGCCGTCGAGTGTGCTAATAAAAAATGATGCGCCGGCGCTCCGGTCGAGGGTTTGCAGTCCTGGCGCTTGCGTCGCTGGCGCTCGCATCTTTGGCCGGCTGCAGCGCGCCGCCCGTCCACTCCGAGGCGCTGCTCATCGGCGCGCCGGCTTCGCTGCGCGCGCCGTTTACCGAGGTGGCGAGCGCGTTTTTAGCGCGCCATCCGGAATCGCCGCCGCGCCTGGTGTTCGGTAAGGCGGCGGAGCTTTTCCAAAGCGGCCTCACCCTCGACGTCATCGCCGCCGACGCGGAAGACGGCCTCACCGCATTCGCCGGCCGGCTCTCGCCCGGCGATGCCCGCGCCTACGCCTCGAACCCGCTGGTGCTGGTCACTCGCTCGGGCGCGCCCGCGCTCCGGCTCGCCACGCTCCCGGTCACGCCGTGGCTCGACAAGCTCGCCCTCGCCGATTCGCGCTCCGTTCCGTCGGGGAGGGCGGCGGAGGCGGCGCTCGGCCGGCTCGGAATTCGCCGCGCGCTGAACGAAAAGCTCCTCTATCTCGGCGCGCCCGACGAGGTGCTGCGAGCGATCGACTCGGGCCAGGCGCAAGCCGGCCTGGTGTTCGCCTCCGAGCTCGCGAGCGCGGGCGACGCGACCGCTGGCAGCCGGCTCGCGATCGCCGATCGCCTCCCCGACGATCCGCACGCGCGCTATCCGGTCGCGATCCTCGCCGGCACGCCGCGCCTGACCGCCGCGCGCCAATTCCTCGACGAGCTCTTGCACGGCGCCGGCCCCGCAGCGCTCACCGCCGCCGGCCTGTTGCCGCCCGGCGCGCCCTCCGCGGCGCCTTGAGCGAAATAAAAAGCTCAGCCGCGCAAGCGCTCGAGCTCGACGACGAAGTCGGGCGGCAGCGGCGATTCGAGCCGCACCGGTTTTCGGGTGAGCGGGTGGAGAAAGCCGAGCGTGGCGGCGTGAAGGAGCAGGCGCTCCGATGGCAATGGCACCCCGCCACGGCCCACGTAGTCGCGGATGTAGACGCGCTCACCGACGAGCGGATGGCCGCTCTCCGCCAGGTGGATTCGGATCTGATGGGTCTTGCCGGTCTCGAGCCGCACCTCGCACAGGGTCGCGCTCGGCAGCCGCTCGACGACGCGCACGTGGGTCACCGCGCGCTTGCCCTGGCCCGGGCGGCGGGCCGAGCCGCGCAGCCCGTCGCCGCGATCGACGATGAGCCGCGTCTCGATGCGCCGCTCGCTCACGATCCCGTGGGCCACGCAGAGGTAGGTGCGCTCGACCTCGTGGGTGCGAAACAGCGCGCCGAGCGCGCGCTCCGCCACTTTGCTCTTGGCGAACGCCAGCAGGCCTGACGTATCTTTGTCGATGCGATGCACCACGTGCAGCGGAATGTCCCCCGGCTTCGGCCCGCTGCGCCCGGGCTGCGCGCGCCACAGCTCGCGCACGAGGTCCATCGCGGTGCCGAGCTCGCGCGGCTCGTAGGGCACGCTCGACACGCCGCTCGGCTTGTCGATCACCACCACGTGCGCGTCCTCGTAGGCGATCCGCGCGCGCGGCTCCGAGAGCGGCGTGGGCGCCGCCTCGTCGACCTCCACCGCCTGTCCGCGACGCAGCCGCATCACCTCGTCGGTCGCGCGCGCGCCGTCGACGGTCACCTTGCCGCGCTCGATCAGCCGCCGCGCCTTGCTCCAGGGCAGCTCGGCGAGGTGATGGCGCAACAGCGCGG
>JANWLJ010000145.1 GCA_025450955.1 Polyangium sp. (in: bacteria)
ATAGCACGGTCAGCGCCGCCGCGGTGTAGCCGGGCAGCGGCTCGACGTTATCGACCAGGTACCAGCCGCACAGACAATAGAAGAAGGGGACCAGGACGTAGTCGCCCCACACCAGCATCCAGCCGAATTTTTCGGCGATGATGTCCCAGGTGTAGAGCATGCCGTGCTCGAATTGAAAATAGTTGGTGAGGTAAATGAAAAAGAATATCTGATAAAGCCACATCCGCCCGGTCAAATGGCCGAGCGCCTGATATTGCGCGGCGGCGAACCCCCAATTGAGCACGCCCAGCCCCATCAGCGACGGGCGATAGGCGAACATCTTGAGGTCGACCCCGAGCCAGCTCGGGTTGACCTCGGTGCCCATGAACCCGTCCTTCACCACCCCTGAAAACCCCGATTCCAGCTTCGCGCCGGCCCGTTTTCCTTTGATATAAAGAATCGCGGTGAGCGAAAACGCGTAGATATTGGCCACCACCAACAGCGCCCAGAAATGGGTGATCAAGATGGCGAGCGAGAACCACTTGAGCGCGCTGCCCACCGCGCACACCGCCGCGAGCAAGAGATAGAGCTGAAGCCCGTTCAGCTTGTACTTGAGCCGGACGCCCCCGGGAAGCGGCGCGCCGTCGTAGATTCGGCCCGGCAGCCACTTCGAGGCGACAAACAGCGCCGCCACGAACCCGAGATAAAGCAGCGCTGAGACCCCGAGCGCGCGCCCGGTGAGCGAAGCCACGATCGCGTTCATTCTAGATTAGCGACTGGTGATTTCGGCGAGCACCGCGCGCATCTCTTCGACGAGCGGCTTGATCGGCGGCTTGGTCCTGTCGATGTCGATCTGCTGCTCGAGCGCGTGGACGGTGTCGCTCGAGGTCTTGTCGGCGATCTTGCCGACGCCGAACAGCACCGCCATGCGCACGATCGGCTCGCGCGAGCTGATCTTCTTGGTGAGCGCCGGCAGCGCCGGCTTGCCCATCCGCGCCAGCATGAACGCCGCCTTCTCCTGCTTGGCGAGCACCGAGTCGTCGAGCGCGGCGGCGTAGCAGGCGACGTCCTTCTTGCACTTCTTCGCCACCGACAGCCGCTGCGCGCACTCGTCGAACACGTCCTTGGCCGCCTTCTCGCTCGCCGCCACCGGAGCGAACGCCGCCGCCTCGGCCGCGCCGCCGAGCCGCGAATAGGCCATCGCCGCGGCGATCCGCACGTCGGGATACTTCTGCTTGTCCTTGACCACGTCGCCCTTCTTCGCCATCTCGAGCAGCGGCCCGAACGCGGCCGGATCTCCGTCGAGGTTGAGCGCCTCGGCGGCCGAGACCCGCACCTTCCAGTCCTGCTTGGCGTCGGTGAGCACGGCGACGATGTCCTTGGTGGTCGACGGGTCGGCGATCATCCCGAGCGCATAGAGCGCGCCAGTGTGATTGTCGCCCTTCTTCGGCTTCTTCAGCTCGGCGAGCAGCGCCGGCACCGCCTCTTTGGCGCGCAGGTCGCCGAGCATCAGCGCGGCCTTCTGCTCGATCACGCCGGGCCGGAACTCGTACTTCTTGGCGTCGGCCTCGAGCGCGGCGTTCTTGTGCTCCATCGCGTCGATGAGCGGCTGCACCGACGGCGTTCCAATCTGGAGCAGCGAGACGCGGCACGGCTGAAAAATATCGGAGCCGCGGCCGGTCATGAACAGGCCGCGCACCAGCGCCGGCACCGCCTTGGGATCGCCGAGCTTGCCGAGCGACTCGGCCGCCACCTGGTTCAAATAGAAATCCTGATCGTCGGCCGAGGTCGAGACCACCTTGATGAGCGCGTCGACCGCGCGCTTGTCGCCGATCTTGACCAGCGACTTCATCGACTCGAGCTTGACGATGTTGGCGCGGGTGCGAATCGGCAGCGGCTTTTGGAGCGCCTTGATGAGCGGCTCGACCGCCGACGGATCGGGCGTGTCGCCGAGCGCGTTGGCCGCGGTGGCGGCGTTATCGAACGAATCCTCGGAGTAGTCGAGCGAGTCGATCATCACCGGCACCGATCGCTTGTCCTTGAAGCTCGCGATCGCTTTCAAGACATCCGGATCCTTGCCCTTCTTGTAGAGATCGATGAGCGGCGGCACCGCCGACGGATCTTTCAAGCGGACGAGCTGGGTCACCGCCTGCTTGCCGTCGCGCGGATCGCCGAGCTTCTTGATCCAGGTTTGGGGATCGCTGGGGTCGGCCATGCAGCCGACCAGATAGAACGAGAGCATCAGGGCGACCGTGGTGCGCATGGGCTCCTCCCACCTCGCGGGCAAAAAGAAACGGGCGCCGAGAGAATACCTCTTCGGCGCCCGTCGATCAATCGATCTCATCCATTTACAACGTCAACCACCCCCGTGCGCCTTTTCCTGCACCGCGAAATTCACGTTCGCGTAGCCGGCGACCGCACACGAGTACATCACCTTTTTGATGACTTTGAAGTCGACCCCTTTATCCGCCTGAACAATTACGTTGCCCAAAAACGGCGTGCTCGGGTGCAGGAGCTTGTAGTTGTTCTTCAGGGTCACGAGCTGGTCGTGCAGATCGGTGATCTTCCAGTCGGCGGTGTTCTCGGCGTTGAGCTGCTCGGCGTTGGCGACCATGCGTCCGTCGAGCGTCACCGAGTCCTTGGAGACGGCGATGATCGGCGCCGCTTCGAGGCTCTGGAAGTTCATCGCCTCGGGCAGCACGATGTTCTTCTGCACCGTGAGCAGCTCTCCCGATGCCGAGAAGGTCATCAGAAGAAAGACGGTGAGGATCATCAGCATGTCGACCATCGACGTGATGTTCAGCTCGGCGTAGCCCGACCGCTTGCCCGAGCCGTGCCCGCGCACGAACTTGAGCGGCACGAACTTCCGCAGCCGCGGACCCGGCTTCTCGATCAAGCCAGGATGTTTTTCATGACTCATGTTCCACCTCCCTTGTCGGAGAGGCCGATGTCGGGGAATTTCGCCGAGAGCACGACGTCCATGGTGCGGATGATCTTGTTGTAGACGACCGCGTCATCCGACTTGATGGTGATGTCGTTCTTGTCCGGGTACTGCCCCTTGGCGTCCTTCAGGATGTCGGCGAGCTTGCCGTAGTCATAGTCGTCGCCGCGCTTGGGAATCGGCGTCGACTCGCCCGTCGACTTCGCGAAGGTGTAGCCGTCCTGGTCGATGTAGAGCGTCAAGCTCACCGTCGGCGTGGGCGGTTTCTCGTCGCTGGCGCCGGCTGCGCCCTGTCCCTTCTGCGTCACGGCCATGCGGGCGAGCTGCGACCACACTGCGGTGATGAGCAGAAACGAGATGCAGCACGAGAGCAGATCGATGAACGGGACCAGGTTCAAAGACGCATCGAGCGCCTTTTTCCCGCCTTTGCCACTTGGCGTAGGTGCTGCGCCACCCATCTAGAACCTCCTCATTTCGTGGTTTCCAGATGAGCTAGGCGGCCTGCGAGCCCTTCATCGCGTTGCGATGACCGACGACGAGGTTGACGACCTGGACGCTGACCTCGTTGATGTCGTCGAGGATGCCCTGGGTCCAACCGTTCAAAAACGAGAAGCAGAGCAGCGCCGGAACCGCGGTGATGAGACCGAACGCGGTGCAGTTCATCGCTTCCGCGATGCCCTTGGCGAGCAGCGTCGCCTTCATCGACGGATCGACGCCGGCGACACCGGCGAACGAGTGGATGAGGCCGATGATGGTGCCGAGGAGGCCGATGAGGGTGGCGACGTTTCCGAGCATCGCGAGGTAGCCGGTGCGCTTCTCGAGGAGCGGGAGCTCGTGGAGCGCCGCCTCGTCCATCGCCGCCTGCACTTCGTGATCGGGACGGTTGAACTTGGTGAGGCCCGCCTGAATGATGCGGGTCATCGGGGTCGGGTTGCCCGAGCAGACCTTGACCGCGCCCTGAACGTTGCCGGCCATGATCTGGCTCTTGAGCAGCGCGAGGAGCTTCTCTTTATCGATGCCCGCTTTCTTCAGATAGATGATGCGCTCGATGACGATTCCCCAGCACACGACCATGATGCAGAGAATCGGCCACATCGGCCAACCGCCCTCGTGGAACGCGTCGGCTACGACTTTCAGTGCGGACATCGGGGCTCCTCCTGCCGCGAAGTAGGTGACGACGCGAGCAACCCAGCTCGCGTACCGGGGGAGCGCTTAGCAGGTCGGGTGCCAGTAACCAAAGTCCGCCGATACCGGGGAGATCGTCGCGATCGTCGGACCCGGACCCGCGCGAGCGCCGTAGCCAAAGTCCCCGCTCCGGGGCGAAACGCTACGGCCTCGGGTCACCGATCGCGGTCGGCCTTGACGCGAAAGCGATTGTCGGAAAAGATGCAGCGGAACCGGGGCGCGTTTCGCGTTGTCGAACGTAGGATGAAACGGCCCAAGTCCCGTCGACGTCGAGGAGCTCCTTGTCACGCGCGTTCGATCTGATCGCGGCCATCGCGGTGGCCGTGGTGCTGCTCCTGCCCAAAGCCAGCCTCGAAGCGCGCCAGGCGCTCGTCGGTGACGAGCTCGATCTCGACCGCATCGCCGCGCTCGAAGACGCGCGCTTCGCCGAGCCCGACCAGGTGAATCACGCGGTCGCGCTCGGTGACGCCTATCTCTCCGTCGAGCATCCCGACTGGGCGCTCGAGACCACCGCGCAGTTCTCCGGCCGCGGCGACCACCGCATCGAGCTGGTGCGCGCCACCGCCCACGCCGAGCGCCTCGAAGCCGAGGCCTGCGTCGCCACCACCCACCGCGGCCTCGCCGAGTGCGACGCCGAGGGCCCGACCCGCTGCCCCGCCGCCGACCGCGTGCGCTTCCAGATGATCTCGTCGGCGATGCAAGTGCTCGTCGACGACCACATCGATCCCCGCAAAGATCCCCGCCGCGCCAAAGAAGCCGTCGCCGGCGTCTTGCACAACACCCACCCGTCGAGCCAAGGGCCGAAGAAGTAGCGGGCTACTTCACCCGCGCTACTTGCTCGCTTCGGGCGGAAGCGGATCGACGCCGCAAATTTCTTTTAGGCGCTTCACCACCTCGGGCCAGCGCGGGTTCTTTGGGTTTGCGAACGCGCCCACGCGCGCCACCTCGTCGCAGTCCACGCGATTCGTGATCTCTTCGGTGTCCCTGCACTTCACGATGGGACCCGGTCGCGGTGAGTGGAACGGCTTGCCCTTATCGCAGGGTGGCATCGCAGCGAGCGTCGCGACCGATATGGTGGCGTTGAGCAACGCCAAAGAGCCTTCAATCGCGTGCTGATTCGAGCACGCTTCCTTTACCGCCGGGTCACGGTCGAGAACTCGGCGAATGTCCGAACAGCCATCTACTTTGCCGCGTTCGCAGTTTACAAGATCGTGCGCATTCTGCTGGTCACAGTGCGCGAGCAAGCTGATTC
>JANWLJ010000146.1 GCA_025450955.1 Polyangium sp. (in: bacteria)
ATTCAGCCCGGCCCGGTGCAGATCGACGACCCGCGGATCATCTTGCCGGTCAAGAAGGACGTCTACACCACCATCGAAGCCATGATCTCGCACTTCAAGATCATCGTCGACGGCGTCAAGGTGCCGCCCGGCGAGATCTACTCGTACACCGAAGGCGGCAACGGCGAGCTCGGCTTCTACATCGTCTCCGACGGCACCGGCCGGCCCTACAAGTGTCGGGTGCGGCCGCCCTGCTTCTGCATCGTCTCGGCGCTCCCCGAGCTGATCAAAGATCGGCCGCTCGCCGACATCGTCCCCACCTTCGACATGATGAACATGATCGGCGGCGAGTGTGATCGCTAATGGCTGAGACTCCCAATCCGGCGCCCGCGCAAAGCACCGTCACCCTGAAGATCGACGGGCAGTCGGTCACCGTCCCGAAGGGCACCAACGTGCTCGAGGCGGCCCGCTCGCTCGGCGTGAGCATCAGCTTCTTCTGCTACCACCCCGGGCTGTCGTCGCCGGCGGTGTGCCGCCAGTGCCTGGTCGAGGTCAAGGGCCAGCCGAAGCCGGTGCCGTCGTGCTACACGCCGTGCGCCGACAACATGGACGTGCTCACCCAGAGCGAAAAAGCGCTCACGGTGCGGCAGCAGATGCTCGAGTTCACGCTGGTCAACCATCCGGTCGACTGTCCGATCTGCGACAAGGCCGGCGAGTGCACGCTGCAGAAGCTCTATGTCGAGTGGGACTCCGCGCACGCGCGGATGGACTACGAAAAAGTCCACAAGCCGAAGAAGGTCGACCTCGGGCCGACCATCGTCCTCGACGCCGAGCGCTGCATCCTCTGCACCCGCTGCATCCGCGTCTGCGACGAGGTCGCCCACGATCATCAGCTCGAGATGTCCTATCGCGGCGATCGCGAGACGATCTCGGTCGCGCCCGGAAAGCAGCTCGACAACCCGTACTCGCTCAACACCGTCGACGTCTGTCCGGTCGGCGCGCTCACCGCCAAGGACTTCCGCTTCCAGATGCGCGCCTGGGAGCTCATGACCACTTCGTCGGTGTGCGCCGGCTGCGCCACCGGCTGCAACGACGAGATCCACCACGCGCGCGGCGAGATCTATCGGCTGGTGCCGCGCGAGAACCAGGACGTGAACAAGTTCTGGATGTGCGACGACGGGCGGATGACCTATCACGAGATCCGCCAGAATCGGGTCGCCGGCGCGCGGGTGCAGGGTGAGACGGTGCCGCTCGACAAGGCGCTCTCGTTCGCCGCCGATCGGATCGTCGCGCTGCGCGGCTCGTCGGGATCGTCGGGCCTGCTCGGCGTGGTCGCAAACGCGCAAGCGACCAACGAGGACAACTATCTTCTGCTCAAGGTCGCCTCCGCGCTCGGGGTCGATCGCGTCTATCTCGCCGGCCGTCCGGCGCGGCCCGACTGCGCCGACGACATCCTGCGCCACGCCGACATGAATCCGAACACCGCCGGCGCGCGCGCGATCGCGCAGGCGCTCATGCCCGGCAAGGCCAAAGGCGTGCCGCAGCTCGCCGCCGATCTGGAAGGCGGCGCGCTCAAGGCGCTGTGGATCCTCGGCGACCACGTCGATCTCGACGAGGAGGCGCAGGCCGCGCTCGCGCGCCTCGAGGTCTGCATCTACCAGACGCCGCATCAGAACTTCCTCTCGGACAAGGTCAACGTGCTCCTGCCGGCGGCCGCCTGGGCCGAGGTCGACGGCACCTTCACCAACGCCAAGGGGCTGGTGCAGAGGATCCGCCGCGCGGTCGAGCCGCCCGGCGAGGCGCGCCCGCATCGCGAGCTCATCCAGCTCCTTGGGCGCAAGCTCGGCATCGCGCTCGACTACCCGAACGTGCGCATGCTCTTCAAAGAGATGAAGCAGGCGGTGCCGGAGTTCGCCGCGGCCGAATATGGCCGCGAGCTGCCGGTGGTCCAGCTTCGCTTCGCCGGCTCGAGGGGCTGATGGGCATCGTCCTCCTGTTTCTGATCCCGGTCGTCGTCTTTTCGATTGTCTCGGTGGTGCTGGTCGGCGTGCTCGGCGCGGCGCTGCCCGCGCTCGCCGCCTATCCCGACTTCACCTGGGTGATGGACCCCTGGTTCCAGGCGCTCATCAAGATGACCCTGCTCATCCTGGTGGTGGTGATGCCGCTCGCCTCGATCCTCACCTGGATGGAGCGCAAGCAGTCGGCGAAGATGCAGGACCGCGGCGGTCCAAACCGCGCCGCGATCCTGGGCGCGCGCGCCTGGGGCATCCCGCACTTCATCGCCGACGCGGTAAAGATGATCATGAAAGAGGACTTCATCCCGGCCAAGGCCAACAAGATCCTCTTCTCGCTCGCGCCGGTGATGGCGATCGTCCCGGTGTTCGTCACCTTCGCGATCGTCCCCTTCGGCGGCGACGTCTGCACCCACCAGCTCACCCAGGTGGTCGCGAACCCGGCCCTGTGCACCGACAAGGTCACGCTCCAGGTGGCGCGGCTCGACGTCGGCCTCCTGTTCTACTTCGCGATCGCGTCCTTGGCGGTCTACGGCACCACGCTCGCCGGCTGGGCCTCGTACAACAAGTGGTCGCTCCTCGGCGGCCTGCGCGCCTCGTCGCAGATGATGTCGTACGAAGTGACGATGGGCCTGGCGATCCTCGGCGCGTTCCTCGTCTACGGCACCCTCGAGCCGCACGCGATCGTCCTCGCTCAGGGCCCTCTGCCCTGGCACTGGGGCATCGTCTATCAGCCGCTCGGCGCGATCCTCTTCTTCACCGCCGCGATCGCCGAGACCAAGCGCACCCCGTTCGACACCCCCGAGGGCGAGAGCGAAGTGGTCGGCTACTTCGTCGAATACTCGGGCATGCGCTTCGGCATGTTCTTCTTGGCCGAGTTCATCGAGGTGGTCTTCCTCTCGGCGATCATGGCGACGGTGTTCTTCGGCGGCTACGAATTCCCGTTCCTCTTCCCGGACGGCTTTCACCTGCTCGGCCACTCGCTCCCGCTGCCGCATGTGGCGGTGCTGCTCATCCAGACCGCCGGCTGGGGCCTCAAGGTGATCTTCTTCTGCTGGTTCCAGCTCCTCATCCGCTGGACCCTGCCGCGCATCCGTCCCGATCAGCTCATGGACCTCGGCTGGAAAAAACTTTTGCCGGTGTCGCTCGCCAACGTGGTGGTGACCGCGGTGGTGGTGCTGGCCCTGATGGCGCGCTAAGGAAAGCGATCGAGAGATGGAAACCACTTTTCGCAAACGCACTTCGAAGGCCACCGTCAAGGTGGTGCCGCGCCCCGAGACCCTGAACAAGGAGCTGATGCTCGGCGGCATCATTCAGGGCCTGGCGGTGACGATGCGTCACTTCTTCCAGAACGTCGCGCGCGAAAAGCCCGAGGTGACGATCAACTATCCCGAGGAGCGGCTGAAATATCCGCTGCGCAACCGCGGCCTGCACCGCCTGATGCACCGCGAAGACGACTCGGTCCGCTGCGTCGCCTGCATGTGCTGCCCGACCGCCTGCCCCGCCCACTGCATCACCATCGTGGCCGAAGAGACCGGCAACGGGAACGAGAAGCGCCCCGCGATCTTCGAGATCGACGAGCTGCGCTGCATCGTCTGCGGCCTGTGCGTCGAGGCCTGCCCCTGCGACGCGATCCGCATGGACACCGGCGAGCACATGCACGTCGTCGACCGCCGCGACGACGCCATCTTGGGCAAGGTCGATCTGATGAAGCGCGGCATCTCCTCGACCGCGGTCCAGGGCGGCGAGCCCAACTGGCAAGAGCGCGTCAAGACCGTCCCCGATCCCCGCTTCCGGTAGGACGGCCGCATCTGCCGGGCATCTCGCGGCGTACGTCCTCGCTTGGTCGGTCACGGCCGCAGAGGCCGCTCCCTCCCGCGCTGCGGGCGTGCGCCAGGATCTGCTCCGGCGGCTGCGACCTTACTGCGGCCTCTACTCGCGAAAAAGAAACGGCGCCGTTTCGGGCGCCGTTTCGAATACTGCAACCAACCAGATGGCCGATGGGTGAGAAGTTTGAACCCCTACTTTTAGTAGGTGGGCTCGGCAGAAAAAGATAACCGATATGGGCTTCCCGCGATGCGGGTATGCACGCCTCGGTCAGCGGCCGATCCCGGGTCCATGAACGTAGGGAACAAACAATCTCTCCCTGTCGCGCCCTCCAGTCGGTTCTGCCTCCGATTATACGCCGAACCGACGGGCGCGCCAGCGGACCGCGCTAATGATCCGCTCGGCCGCGGCCCTCTGAATCAGAAGCTTGGGTGCGCCCCGTCGTATCGTTTAAGGATGCACCTCTCTCGATACTGGTGGCTCTTGCTGGTGGTCTGCATTTTCGTCGCGGCCGTAGCCGGCGGCGCGTTCGTAGCCGGCGGCGCGTTCACCCGGAAGGGCGACGCGCACTGGCATCCGGCCTGGATGGTGGTGCCGGTGGGCGGCGGCCACGTGCTCATGAGCTCGAACGCGCCCGGGCCGCAGCCCATCTTGGGCGGCAAGCTCGATCCGGCGGGCGAGCTGCGTGCGGGCGTGCACGTGAGCACCACGTGGAGCGGGCCGACGCCGACGGCAC
This sequence comes from Polyangium sp. (in: bacteria), assembly GCA_025450955.1. Lineage (GTDB taxonomy): Bacteria > Myxococcota_A > Polyangia > Palsa-1104 > Palsa-1104 > JANWLJ01. Next base: position 4,555 of record JANWLJ010000146.1, read on the forward strand.
CGCCGGCCAGCCAGCAGGGCGGCGCGGCGGTCCGCGTCCCGCTGGTGGCCAGCGCCAACATCCAGCTCACGCCTCTCGGTGCGCTCGTGCCGGCAGACGATCGGCTGGAGCTCTACGCGCCGGCCACGGGGCTGGTGCGGTCGTGGAAGCTGCAGGATCTGCCTGGCGACACCGGCTTCCGCTACTTCGCCGGGGCCAAGCGCCTGCTCGTGTACGACGGCCAGGCGCTCTCGTCGTGGAGCTTCGACGGCCGGGCGCCGGCGCAGCAGTTCGCGGCGCCCGTGCCCGATGATCAGCACCTACTCACCTTCTACGCGGGCGCGCGCTTCGTCATCGTCGCCAACCAAACCACGCGCGTGTTCACCAACGACGGCAAACTGGTGCTCACCACCGACGAGCGGGTCACCGGCATCGCCGATGATCACCTGCTGGTCACGAACCGCGGCAACCAGCTCCTGGTGCGCGATCTTTTGACCGGCACCGGGCCCACCCCGGTGGCGCTCGAGGAGGCCGGGCAGTTCGTCGAGCAGTTCACCACCCCTTGCCTGGCCGCCGCCACGCCGACCACGCTCACGATCGTCGCGGCGCGCACCCGGGTCAGCATTCGCGGCAGCAAGATCGTCGCAGGCGAGCATGTCCTCATCTCCGTGGACCTGGCCAGCCACGCGGTGACTGGCAGCGCGCCGCTCGGCGCCGCCGCCTTCTCCTGCGACGCCGACGGCTTCAGCAACGCCCTGCCCGCCACCTCGAGCGCATCCGGGCCGCCGCGGTTCATCGATGGCGTGCAGGACACGCCCGAAGGCACGGTTCGCCACCTGGCGCTGATCGCGGGAGACAAGGGCGTCCTCGCTCGCCTGGTCGCGCCGACCTTCCGCACCCCGATGTTCTTCGAAACCGCCGACCGGGCGCTCCTGCTCGTGCCGCATCACCCGGGCCAAAACCGCGACATGCTGGTGCTGTTCGCGCGCGCGGCCGAGCCCGCAGCGCGCGCGGTGCTGCTGCCGCCCTACGCCTCCATCGGCCAGCACAGCCTGCTCGAGCCTGGCCGCCTGTGGCTCAACGTCGCAGGGACGCTCTCGGTCGTGAGCCTCGATACCCTGCGAGTCGTCGATGGCGCGCCGCTCGAGCTGCCCGCGGTCGACCCGTTCGAGCACGGCATGGCGCGCGAGTGAGGGCGCTCGGGGGGCGCTACCGGGATTGATGCAAAGAGAGCACGCCGACGTAGGCGTAGCCCATCAGGAAGAGGACCAGGAACGGCAGCGCGACCCAGTGGCCGGTGGTGGCGGCGAGGATCACCGCGAGCGCGAAATAGGCGGCGAACAAAACCTCGATGAGCGGGATGACCGTCTTGACCGCGCGGTAGCGCTTGGCGGTCCAGCCCTCGAAGCGGCGCACCACGCCGTGCTTGGGCGTGCGCACGAACTCGCCCGAGGAGCGGCCGAGCAGCGCCTCCATCACCGCGCGCGTCTGGTTGATGCACAGGCCGATGCCGAGCGACATCATGAGCGGCAGCCGACGGAGCGTCTTGCGCCAGTCGCGCGCGATCTCCCGCTGCGAGGTGATGTAGAAGGTCGCGATCGAGAGCGTGGTGCCGAAGAAGAGCGGCAGATCGATGAGCAGCACCTCGCGCCACCCTTCGCGCTCGCGCACGAGCAGGTTCGGCAAAAGGATGAGCGAGAGCAGCAGCAAGAGCGGATAGGCGAAGTTGTTGGTGAGGTGGAAGAACGCCTCGAGCTTGACCTTGAACGGCACGTTCGAGCGCCAGATGGTCGGGAGCAGCTTCTTGGCGACCTGCACCGAGCCCTTGGCCCAGCGGAACTGCTGCGACTTGAACGCGTTCATCTCCACCGGCAGCTCGGCCGGCGACACGACGTCCTTCAGATAGATGAACTCCCAGCCCTTGAGCTGCGCGCGATACGAGAGATCCATGTCCTCGGTCAGCGTGTCGTGCGACCAGCCGCCCGCGTCTTCGATCGCCGCGCGCCGCCACATGCCGGCGGTGCCGTTGAAGTTGAAGAACCGGCCCGAGCGGTGACGCGCGGTGTGCTCGATGACGAAGTGCCCGTCGAGCATCATCGCCTGCAGCTCGGTCAGGCGCGAGTAGTCGCGGTTGACGTGCTCCCACCGCACCTGCACCATCCCGACCCGCTCGTCGGTGAAGTAGTGAACCGTGCGCTCGAGGATGTCGGCCGCCGGCAAAATGTCGGCGTCGAACACCATCACCAGCTCGCCGGTCGCGGTCTTGAGCCCCTCTTCGAGCGCGCCCGCCTTGAAGCCGGTGCGATCGATGCGGTGCAGATACTTGATGTCGAGCCCGGTCGCCGCCAGCTCGGCCACCTTGGCGCGGCAGATCTGCTGCGTCTCGTCGGTGGAGTCATCGAGCACCTGGACCTCGAAGCGGTCGCGCGGATAGTCGACCTTGGCGATCCCGTCGAGCAGCC
>JANWLJ010000147.1 GCA_025450955.1 Polyangium sp. (in: bacteria)
GGTCGTGCGCCGGTCGCGCGCGCGCGCCAAGACCGGGCGCGCCCGGCATCGCAAACCAGACAGCGGCAAACGTGCGCCGTTCGCCCGCGATATCCCGAGGGCGGCAAAGCGGCATTCGGGCACGGAGCCGCAAAACACGCCGGCCCACATCCGCGTGCTCGGCGTGCGGCTGGCGCCGGAGCAGCGGACCTATCTCCGGCGCAAGCTCGGCATGAAGCTCGGCAAGTTCGCGAGCGCCGTCGAGCGCGCCAGCGTTCGGGTCGAAGACGTGAACGGACCGCGCGGCGGGATCGATCAGGTGTGTCGGATCAAGGTGGTGTTGAGCCACCTGCCGAGCGTGGTGGTGGAGAAACGGGATTCGTCGCTCGACGCCGCGATGGACGGCGCGCTGGCCGGCGTAGAGCGAGCGGTACGGCGAAGCGTGCAGCGAACGCGCGCACGCGGCTGAATCGGAACGCGGCGCGCGCGGCCTCTCCTTCAAGAAGGTTGTGATCACCGGCCGCCAAACTATGTTCTCCCGAAGGCGTTGATGACCTTCGTGACCCTTGGCTGGCACGACCTGCGGGTGCTCCTGCTTTCGATCGTGGCGTCCTACCTGCTTGCCGTACCGCTCGGGTGGGAACGCAAAGCGAAGTCGACGGCGTATGTGGGGCTGCGGGTCTTCCCACTGGTCGCGGTCAGCTCCTGCGTGTACGTGATCCTCGCGCAGCACGTCTTCACCGGCGCTGACTCGAAGGAGCAGTCGGATGTTCTGCAGGGCCTGATGACCGGCATCGGGTTCATCGGAGCGGGCGCGATCGTGAAGGAAGCGGACGAAGCGCACGGGGTCGCGACCGCGGCGGCGATCTGGACCACCGCCGCCATTGGAGCTGCGGTCGGTTACGCCTATTGGGCGCTGGCGGTCGCGCTTTGTCTGGTGAGCCTGGTCATCCTCGATGTGATGCCGTGGGTCGGAGGTCACGCCCGCCGGACGATCAAGGCCCTCCGCCCCTCCGCCAAAGAGCCGTGAGCCTCGTCATGTCTCTCGACATGGTGGTCGCGATCGCCGCAGCCTATCTGCTCGCGCTGCCGCTTGGCTGGGAGCGGAAGAGCCACGGGGCGGCCCATATCGGGTGGCGCACCCTGCCGCTCGTGTCGGTGGGCACGTGCGCGTATCTCCTCATCGGGCGGTATCTGTACCAGCGCGGGATCCTCGACGCGGATGGTCCGGCACGCATGCTCCGCGGGATGATGACCGGCATCGGGTTCATCGGCGGCGGCGCGATCCTGAAGCGCGGCGCCAACGTCACCGGCATCACCACCGCGGCCAGCGTCTGGACCACCGGCGCGATCGGCGCCTCGATCGCGCTCGGCTACTACACTGTCGCGGTGGTGCTGGCGACCACGCATCTCTTGATCGTGGCGGTGAGCGGGAAGCTCGCCCATCGCGCACGAGTGGTGATCGATCAACCGGGCGAGCCCCCGAAGACGGATGGCTGAATCAGATCCCCAAGCTCAGCCAGGCGCCGACGAAGTCCACATCGTGACCGAGCCCGGCCTGCGCGAGGAACGGTCCGGCGAAAAAATGCGAGTAGGTGACGGCCAGCCTGACGTGCCGCGTCGCCTGCCACTGAATGAGCACGGCGCCCTGGTCGCCAATATAGCGAGCTGGATTCCCCGCGCCCGGCACCTGGAGCAGGGTAGAGGGCAGATAGAGGCCGTCACCGAGGCTCTCGCGCCAAAAGAAATCCCAGTCGAGCAGGATCTCGAGACCCTCGACCGGATGGAGCGTGAGAGCGGGGTGCACATCGATGTGGTTGAGCGGTCCGATCAGATTCGCTTGGCTGAAATAAGCGCCACGCGGAAATAGCGGATTGAAGGTCTGGAGGTCCGGGCTGCGCGGATCCGAATCGCCGCTGGTGGCGTTCACTTGCGCTCCGACGCGTGGCTCGGTCGGAAGGCCCTCGAGGGTGTAGCCGAGATCCAAGGCCACCATCCAAGCGTTGATGCGCCCCGCGCCAAACGACCCGAGTTGGTAGACCAGCTCGAGGTTGTAATCGAATTGCGCCGCCTCGCCCCAGATGCGGGCGCCGAACGAGTGTCGCAGCTCGCGAGACGTACCTTGCTCGAACGCGGCATTCGGGCGGAGCAGTCCAAGATAATAGGCGTCGAGGCCAAGCTCCCGCGAAAGGACGGGACCGGTCGCGTACACGCCCCAAAACCATTCGCCCGGCTCGGCGCCGTCATCGAACACCCCCGGCCTGACCCGAACCGGAGAGAGGGCGAACGCGTCGATCTGCCACTTGTGCACCCGCTGCATGAGGCGCACGCCGTCAAAGGCGAGGCGCACATTCGGTCCTTCGCGGATCGACACCAGCCGCGAGTCGGCGTACTCGATTTCCTGACGCCCGCCGCGGAGGGTCAACGAGCCGAATGACAAGGAGACGAAGGACTGCAGAAGGTCGAGGTCATCGCGATCGAGCGGCTTCGGATCCCGACCCCATACGAGGTTGCTGGTGAGCTGAAAAAAATATCGAAAATGGCCGCCGATATGAATATCGGCGTAGGGCATTGCCCGCTGAATCAGATATCCGGTCGAGGCGTGCGGGTCACGGCCCCAATCGAGATTGTGGAAATACTCGTATCGCTCTCGGATATCGAGGCCGAGCGTCAAATAGGCTGAAAGGCTTTCATCCAACACGAGGTACTTCAGGGGATCCCAGACGTCGGTGCGGCATTTGGGATTCCGCAAAAACGAATAGTCTTCGTCATAGCGGACGAGCGTCACCGGCGGGCGCTCGCACCTCTTCTCGTCCGCGCTCGCCTGGGCGCAGCCGAGGACGGCGATGGCGAGGAGCTCCAATGCGCTCACCGCCTGGAGCCGGGGACGCCCGAGGGGCTGACCGGTCATGCGCCCTGTGGCCTCACCGACGGAAGAGGAGAGCGGCGCGGCCCCTCCGGAGGGCCGGCGCGTCGTCGCGCTCGCCGGAGCAAAAGAGAGATCGGAAAGAGCAGCAGCAAGCCCGCCAGGGAGGAGGCCGTCACCATCACCAGGACGGACGGATCGTCGAAGCTCTGGGTCGCGACGATCATCGCCGCCGCGATGTTCCGCTGCGCCGTTCCGAGCCCGAGGCTGTTGCGTCGCTCACGGGTCGGGTTCGAGACCAGATATCCAATCACGAACGCGCCGGCGACGAGCAGGAGCGCCGCCGGAATCGCAGCGGTCGTGAGCAGGCGGGCGAGCTCGTGAAAGTTGGCGAGAAAGGTCGTGATCATGATGACGATCAGCGCGAGACTCGCCAGCTTGCCCATGATCGGGACCAGCCGCGCCGCCGCGCGCGAGGTGGCCGCCCGCGCGATCGCGCCGACCACCATGGGCGCGATGGTCGTCGACAAGAGCGGCACCGCGAGGGAGAGCGCGCTCGTCGAAGTGTGGGCGATGCCGCTCAACGAGGGATGCGCCAGCGCCAGCGGCAGGTAGAGCGGGAGCAGCACGACGGTGGCGGGGATGAGGAGCACCAGCAGCGCCGCGCAGATGGCAAGCTCGGTGCGTGCGACCTGCGCGAGCTTGATCAAAAATGGAGCGCCGGCGGACGCTCCGAGCAGAAACAGCCCGAGCGCGACCGGCGGAGCGAGCGGGATCATGTGCTCGATGGCGATCGCCCAAAGTGGGACCAGGATGAAGTTCGCGATCAGCGCGCGAAACAGACCACCAAATCCGCGCAGGGGCGCGACGATGTTGCGAACGTCGTAGGCCAGTCCAATCGACAGCATGCTGCTGACGGCGAAGACGAGGACCGAGATACTCGCCGTCTGTGAGAGGACCGCCCGCATTTTCCTGTCGCTCCGCTCGGGTCACCCCGCGCCGTCAGTAGTCCTGCAGATGACGATCGATCAGCTCCTCGGTCGTCCTCTCGGCGCCTTCGCCGAGATGCAGCTCGACCCGTTCGATCCGGCCGGTGAAGCGGAACGGAAGCCGTCCGCGGTAGCCGGGATAAACGGGGGACATCTTGTCCTCGCCCACATCGAGGCTCTCGAATCCGAAGCGGCCCGGCACCTGCTTTTCGATTCGGCCCTGGCCTACCATCCTGCCGTCCTGAAATAGGCGCACGATCGCCGGCCCGCCAGGACGGCCGGGCGCCTCGCACTCGAATTCCATCCGCAAGACGACCCTGCCGCGCGGTAGCGGCGCGTCAGCTACCACGTCATAGCGCTCGAGCGTGAACCAGTTGTAGTGATAGCGCAGTCGGTTACCGTCGAGAAACAGACTCCAGCCCGCGGTGTCTCCGCCCAGGCAGACGAGCACTCCTTCGGCGCCCTCGTCCGGAATCTCGGCGATCACCTCGATCGCGTGATCGACATTGGTGGTCTTGGGGCCGCTCCCCTCCGGCAATCTCACCATCCCGGAAAAGAGGGTCACGTCCTTGCGGCCGGTAAAGAAGCTCGGGCGCAAGGTGCTGTCGAGGCGCTCGACGAAGCGATCGTCGAGCGGGAACACGTCGTGGCGAGCGGCCTCGATCAGGAATCGCTGTTGCAGCTCGAGCAGCTTTTCCGGGTGGCTCTCCGCCAGATTTTCGGACTGACTGAAATCATCCTCGATGTTGTAGAGCTCCCAGCGATCGTCGGCGAAGTCGAAGGTCCCGGCCGTCACCCAGGGCAGCCGTCCATGGCGGCAGCTCGCGATCCAACCTTCGTAGTAGATCGCGCGGTTTCCGAGCATCTCGAAGTATTGGGTGGTGCGCGCGCTCCTGGCCTCGGCGTTTGCCCGATCGAAGGTGTAGGCCATGCTCACCCCCTCGATCGGTTTCTGGGTCACGCCGTTGACCGCCGTGGGCTCGGCGATTCCGATGACCTCGAGGATCGTCGGGACCACGTCGATGACGTGGTGGAACTGAAAGCGGGTGCCGCCGTGGTCGGCGATCCAGGCCGGCCAGCTCACGATCATTCCATTCCGGGTGCCGCCGAAGTGAGAGGCGACCTGCTTGACCCACTGGAAGGGAGCGTCACCTGCCCACGCCCAACCGACGGCGAAATGCGGGCTGGTTCCGGGCAGGCCGAGCTCGTCGATCCGCTGGAGGCTCGCCTCCTGCGGCGGCTCGATTCCCGACATGGTGGCGAGCTCGCTGATCGTGCCGTGCAGAGAACCCTCGGCGCTCGATCCGTTATCGCCGAGGATGTAGATGAACATGGTGTTGTCGAGCTCGCCCAGGTCCTCGAGCGATTGAACCAGCCGGCCGATTTCGTAATCGGTGTGCTCGAGAAAGTCGGCGAAGTTCTCCACCTGTCTCCGAAAGAGCTGCTGCTCGGCGGCGCCGAAGCTGTCCCAGGCGGGGATCTCTTTGGGCCGCCCGGTTAGCCGCGTGCCGGGCGCGACCACGCCCATTCGCAGCTGCCGCGCCAGCACCTCGTCGCGATAGCGGTCCCATCCCATGTCGAAGCGCCCGACGTTGCGTCCCCGCCAGTCGAGCGGAGGTTGGTGCGGCCCATGTGCGGCGCCAGGCGCGAAGTGGACGAAGAAGGGCCGCTCCGGCGCGATCGCCTTCTGCGATCGCATCCACGCGATGCAATCGTCGGCGAGATCGGTGGTCAGGTGATACCCGGCTTCCGGCAGCCGCGGCGCGTCCACCGGCAAGGTGTTGCGAAACAGCGCGGGATAGAACTGATCCGTCTCGCCTCCCATGAAGCCGTAGAAGTAGTCGA
>JANWLJ010000148.1 GCA_025450955.1 Polyangium sp. (in: bacteria)
CAGCGTCACCGCGGTGATCGGGCCTTCGGGCGCGGGCAAGTCGACCCTGCTCGGAGTGCTCGCCGGCCTCATCAAGCCCGATCGCGGCACGGTCCACTTCGACGGTGAAGAGGTGACCGCGCACCCGCCCGAAGCGCGCCGCCTCGGCGTGGTGTTTCAAGAATTGCGGCTGTTCGATTTTCTCTCGGCGCGCGACAACGTCGGCTTCGGTCCGAAGGTGGCGGGAATTGCGCCCGGCGAGCGGCGGCGGCGCGTCGACGAGGCGCTCGCGCTGGTGCGCGCCGATCGGTTCGCCGATCGTCCGGCCAAGGTGCTCTCGGGCGGCGAGCGGCAGCGGAACGCGATCGGGCGCGCGCTGGCGACCCGGCCGCGCGGGCTGCTCCTCGACGAGCCGTTCGGCGCGCTCGACGCCGAGCTCAATCGCGGGCTGCGCGACGAGCTCGGCTAGGTGATTCGCCGGCTCGGCCTCACCGTGCTCCTGGTGACTCACGATCGCGACGACGCGTTCGCGCTCGCCAGCCGCCTCATCGTCCTTCACGACGGCCGAATCGCGCAGGCGGGCGACGCGGCCGAGCTCTAACGCGCGCCGGCGAGCGAGTCCGTCGCCACCCTGCTCGGCGAGGCCAACCTGCTTCCGCTCGACGGCCGCGACGGCGATCAGGCCCGCGCCGCCGGCGCCCGGTTTCGAGTTCTCGGTACCGGCGCGCGCGCGGTGATCCGTCCCGAAGCGCTCGCGCTGGTCGAGCCCGCGCAAGCGACCTTCCGCGGCACCCTCGTCGAAGCGCGCTTCGCCGGCGGCCGCTGGCGCCTGGTGGTCGCGCTGCCCGGCGCCGTGCCGCTCATCGCGCTCGTCGACGCCCCGCCTTCCGGTCCCGAAGTCGCGCTCCTTCTCCGCGGCCCGACGCCGACGGTGTAGGGCGCAGAGCACTTGGACGTTGTGGTCAAACCGCGGAAGGATTCCGAGGCGCTGCGGGAGGGGTCGTGTCCCCCCCTTCGGGTGGGGCGGCGACGGGGCCTACATTTTTTGGATAGCGGGCGGTGATGCTCGCGTAGAAGGCGCGGAAGACTTCGAAGTCGGCTTGGAGGTTTCCCGTCGGGGTGAAGGCGGGGCCGAGGCCGGCGATCTTGCGGCCGTAGTCGAGATAGCCGAGCACGATCGGGACCCCGGCGCCGTGGGCGATGCGATAAAAGCCGGTCTTCCAAAACGGCGCCGGCTTGCGGGTTCCCTCGGGCGGCACCGCGAGCACCAGCCGCTCCGAGGCGGCGAGGCGCTCGATCGCGCGCTCGACCATTCCGTGGCGCGCCGAGCGATCGATCGGCACGCCGCCGAGCGCGCGCATGAGCGGGCCGAGCGGAAAGACGAACCACGAATCCTTGATGAACCACTTGAGCTCGATGCCGAAGATGCGCGCCGCGAGCAGCATCACCACCGCGTCCCAGTTCGAGGTGTGGGGCGCGGCGATGAGCACATAGCGCGGATCGGGCGGCACGTTGCCCTCGGTGCGCCAGCCGGCGAGACGAAAAAGGAGCCGACTGAGCCGCCGCATCGTTCGCTTGTACCGCGTTTGCTCATCCGCCCGAAAGCGAGAAGCGTTCGCGTCCGAAACTTGCTGCTCCCTTCGCGCCCGCGCTCGGGTTAAAATAACCCGCCATGCCGAATGTCGTGCCGTTCCACCATGAGATCGCAACCCTCGCCGGCGGGATCGTCGAGGTCACCGTCTCGGGCCAGCTCACCTCGAACGATACCGAGGCCTACCTGAGCGCGCTCGGCCGCGCGATCGACGGCGCGGCGCGCCAGCAGATTCCGGTGCCGCTCCTGTTCGTCGATCGGCTCTCGGGCTTCGAGACCGCCAAGGTGCCGAAGGCGCACGGCGCGTTCTTCGCGTCCAAGGCGGGCACGCTCGATCGGGTCGCGGTGGTGACCGAAAAGATCTCGGTCACCTTCGGGCTGGCGGCGGCCCGGCTGCTCGCGCCGCCCAAGCAGAAGATTCAGACCTTCAAGACTCGCGACGAAGCGCTCCGTTGGCTGCGCGGCTGAGCTCGTCGGTGTCGAAGCGCCGCACCACCAGATCGTAGTCGAGATTGCCGCGGATCCACGAGCCGAGCAGCGTCACGTACTTGTTCACCTCGACGCGATCGCTCTCGGGCAGGGGCAGCTCGTCGAGCTGATCGAGCAGGCGCATATACGACTGCATCGCGTCGTTCCACATCCGCACCGCGCGCTCCATCGCCTCGGGCCAGGTGACCCGCATCGCTTCTCTGAGCGCCATCACCAAATTCGTCGTGGTGCCCTCTTCGAGCTCTTTGCCGACGGAGGCGAGGTCGTTGGCCCAGCACACCAGATTGTTCGACAGCGTCGCCAGCGTGCGCAGATAGGCGTGGTTGCGCAGGTGCTTTTGCAGGCGCGCGGTGCGAACGATCGCGCCGAGCTCGAAGCACGCCTCGACGCCGCCGCCGTGCGCGCGCATCGCGACATAGAGCCGCACCTCGGGGGTGATGCCGTGCAGGTGATTGCGGCACTCCCAAGATTTGGCGGTGATGTACTGCTCGACGGTGGCGAAGAACGGCTCGAGGTCGACGCGGTAGGCGGCCAGCCGCGCGCAGATGTCGTCGAGCGCGCGCGAGAGCGGATGGTCCCACGCCTCGAGCGGCTCGCCGCGCAGGACCCGCAGCATTCGCGCGTGATCGGCGTCGAGCTCGACCGGATCGCGCCGCGTCCCGTCGACCCACAGATCGTCGTGCAGGTAGAGCCAGGTCATGAAGTCGGTGGCGAGCTGCAGCGCCTCGCGGCTGTAGCCGTCGTGATAGACCGCCGCCCCGAGCCGCGCGCAGTCGGTCGTGAAGAGGTGCGCGCGCGACTGCGCCGTCGGAAACAGCCCCATCTTCTCGCCCCAGCGCAAGGTGTCGCGCGCGACCACGAGGTGATCGGGATGAAATCCCGATCGGATCGGGCAGTGAAGTTGTTGCACGAAAGATTCGATGGCGATCACTGGCTGCATGGGTGTCTCCACCCCTGGCCATAGCACGCTGCGGCAAACGCGACCCTGCGACAAATTGCCGCAGCGGAAACACGCTAGCTCATGGGTCTACGGCGACGACGTCGATCAGGGCGGCGGGGTTCCGTCCGGAACCGGAAAGCTGCACGGCCCGCTGCAGGTCTGGGTCACCTGCCCCGTCGGGGTGAAGAACGCTTTGAGCTGCGCGATCAGCGCCGGCAGGCGGCGAATCCCCTCGTGCGCCTGATTGTCGACGGGCGCGGGCTTATTGCCGGCCGGCGGCAGCGGCATCGAGTGGACGTCCCACTGGGTGTAGGCCGAGTCGAGCGGCGCCGGTTTTTCGTCGATGCCGTAGACCGGATGCTCGAGATCGAGGCCGGGCAGGCCGATCAGCCGCGCCTCGATCCGGGTCGACACGTTCGGCACCTGCGCGTCGCCTTCGGACTCTTGCAGGATGATCCGCTTGTCGGCGTGCGCGCCCGGCAGCGGTGAAGCGAGCAGGTGCGGCACGAAGGTCGCCGGATCGCTGTAGTCCCACTCCGACTGCGACAGGGTGAGGACCACCTGCTGATCGAGCGTATCGGGCAGCACGGTGCCGATCAGCACCTGCAGGCTGTTGAAGTCGTGCGAGCGGAACATCATCAAGGTCCACTCGCAGCCGGGCACGTTCAAGACGCCGCGCTGCACGTCGGGCGAGAGCGCGAGGAAGGTGCCGCCCTGGATTCCCCCGTCGGAGATGCCGTAATAATAGACCTGGCTGCCGTCGGTGACCGCCTTGCCGTTGATTTGCAGCGCGGGGTCGTCTTTGATCTTGGTGAGAAACAGCCGGGTCATCGTCTGCGCGTTCACCTGCGCCTGCTGGAGCCGATCGGTGACCAGGGTGAGCTGGTTGAGATCGGGCAGCACCTTCTCGGCGACGGTGGCGACGTCGTCGGCGTCGAGGCCGAGCCAGTCGGTGCCGATCTGCACCATGCACAGCTCGTCGCCGACCTGCTTTTCGTAATCGGTGTTGAGCTCGGTCTGCGCCTTTCCGAACAGGCCGTGACCGAACACCAACACCGGCAGCGGCGCGGTCGCGGTGGCGGCGCACTGGGGAATATGAATGACCAGGTTGGCCTTGCCGATCGTGCGCATCACCGGCAGCCCGGTCGCGTCGAGGGTGAGCCCGGAGGCGCCTGAGTCGTCGGCGAGATACATCGGCACGTCGACGGTGCCGACCACCTCGCGCAGAAGATGCGGATCGGTCTCGTCGGTCGACGAGGTGATCGCGTAGCCGAGCTGGCCCGCCTGCGCGAGCGCGAGCGCCTTGTCGCGCATGGTGAGAAGGTGCCGGGTGGCGCTGTCGTCGGAGGCGACCACCACGTCCCAGGCGAGCGACAGCCGCGATCGATCGAGGCCCGCTTTGGTGAGGACGCCGAAGAGATCTTCATAGCGCGCCTTCAGCATCGTGAGCGCGTGATTGAGCGGCGCGCGATCGCGGAGCGCGCGGAACGGCGCCGGCTCGAGCAGCTTGCCGGCCGCGTCGTGCAGCGCGACCAGCGCGATCACGTAGCGGTGGCCGGGGGTGAGGCGCATCGCGGGATGGATGATGAGCGCCTGGCGATCGCCCGGCCCGGCGTTGGCGTCGAGCTCGGCGAACACCGGCAGCCGTTCGCCCGAATCGAAATCGAGGATCTGCACCGTCGAGGTGGGCGCGATCGAAGCCGCAAGGTTATCGAGGCCGGGCAGCTCGGCCGCGTTCACCCCCGCCTTGAAATAGACCAAGAACTGCGTCGAGGGCGAAAAGCCGTCGCGCGCGTTCATCCGATCGGTCTTGATCGAGCCCCCCGAATTGGAGACCGGCAGCGTCGAGGACGAGAGCGCGACCCGCATCCCGGTGGCGCAGGTCGGGTCGGCGGTCTCGAAGAAGCTCGACGGAAACGGGCTCATGCAGTCGTCGCCGAGGACCGGATTGCACCCGGCGGCGGGCTCGGGCGGCGGCGACGAGCAGCCCGCGGACAGCGTGAAGCAGAGCGCAAGGCTGCATGCGAGGCAGACGGCGACGCGCATGGCCTGTCATATCACGCGCGGCCGCCGCCTGTACAAGCGAGGGCAATTCCGCTAGCTTCGGCGCGTGGGCCCGCTTCTGGGATGGAGAGCAGCACTCTTCGGTTTCGCGCTCGGCTGTGCGGTCAGCCTCGGCGGCTGCGGCGCGGTCAACCGCGAGGTCCGCAAGATCACCACCTTCCCGCGCGCGACCTTCACCGATCCGGGAGACATGGTGAGCATGTCGCCGTCGCCGGAGTCGGGCTTTCCCTTCGACGGCGATCCCGGCAACGACTGCTCGACCTGCACCCCGCGCTGAGGTATTACCTTCGCTCCATTCGAGGATTCATTAATGATCAGCGACAGTGAAAAGTCGCCGGCGCCGCTCTCCAACTTCATCCGCGATCGCATGCTCGACGATCGGGCGAGTGGGCGGTTCGGCGGACGGGTGGCGACCCGCTTTCCCCCCGAGCCGAACGGCTATCTGCACATCGGCCACGCCAAGGCGATCTGCATCGACTTCGGGCTCGCCGCCGAAATGGGCGGCACCACCAACCTGCGCTTCGACGACACCAACCCGACCACCGAAGACGTCGAATATGTCGAGGCGATCGAGGCCGATATCCGCTGGCTCGGGTTTCAGTGGAATGAGCTTCATTATGCCTCCGACTATTTCGAAGAGCTCTATCGGCTCGCCTGCAAGTTGATTGAAAAGGGGCTCGCCTACGTCGACGAGCACTCCGAGGACGAGATCCGCGACTATCGCGGCGACTATTATAAAAAAGGCCGCCCGTGCAGCTGCCGCGAGCGGTCGGCCAAAGAGAACCTGGCGCTGTTCGGAAAAATGCGCGCCGGCGAGCTGAAGGAGGGCGCGTGCGTGCTGCGCGCCAAGATCGATCTCTCGTCGCAGAACATGAACCTGCGCGATCCGGTGCTCTATCGGATTCGCTTCGCGCCGCACCACCGTACCGGCGACAAGTGGTGCATCTATCCGATGTACGACTACGCCCATCCGCTCTCCGACGCGATCGAGAAGATCACCCACTCGATCTGCACCCTCGAGTTCGAATCGCACCGGCCGCTTTATGATTGGTGCATTCGCGAAACCGAGGTCTTTCCCTCGCAGCAGATCGAGTTCGCGCGCGGAAACCTCACCTATACGGTGATGTCGAAGCGCAAGCTCAAGGAGCTGGTCGAGAACAAGCTCGTCTCCGGCTGGGACGATCCGCGGATGCCGACCCTCGCCGGCCTGCGTCGCCGCGGCTACACCGCGTCGGCGATTCGCACCTTTTGGGAGCGGGTCGGAGTGGCCAAGGCCGACAGCACCGTCGACGTCGGCCTCCTCGAATATTATCTGCGCGAAGAGCTGAATCGAACCAGCCCGCGGATGATGGGCGTGCTCCGTCCGCTCAAGCTGGTGATCGAGAAC
>JANWLJ010000149.1 GCA_025450955.1 Polyangium sp. (in: bacteria)
ACCACCACCGCCCCGATCCCCGCGCCACCATCCAGTCCCACCCCCTCACCCCTTCATCACTTCCCCCAGCACCAACGTCGCATACGCCCCCGGCGGCAGCGCGAACCCGAGCACAATCTCCCCCGCCTCCTCGCCCGCCCGCACCTCCGCTTCGCCAATCGGCACCAGCAGCGCTCGCCGGGTCCCCTCCGCCAACTTCCCCAAATTGGCGAACGCGCCGGCGTCGAGGCCCTCTTCCGCGGCGAGCGCATCTTCGCGGGCGCGCGACGGAGTGCCGGGCGGGGGCGCCATCATTTTATGTCCGAGCATCGGGCCGGTCACCACTACCGCGCGTGCATCGAGGCGCGCCTGCGCGGCCGCGAGGTCCGGGTTTTCGACGGTGAACAGGCCGCCGGTGTCGGTCTTCTTCATCACGTCGCCGGCGAGCGCGACCGCCAGGAGGCCGTCGTCGATGCGGCGATCGAGATAGCGGTTGAACAGCTCGGACTGATACGCGCTCACCATCAGCCGGCGCTGCCCGCGCGACAGGCGCCCGCCGATCGGCTCGCCGCGCACCAGCGCTTTTCCTTTTTGAGCGTTGTCGCCGCGAGCGCCGAACCGCTGCGCGCCGAAATAGTTGGGCAGTCCGCTCTTGCCGAGCGCATCGAGGATCGCGCGCGCCCGCTCGACGCCCGAGGTGGTGCCGCGGACGGTGAGGGTGAAGCGGTTGCCGCGCAAATGGCCGGTGCGGAGCTTGTGGCCGTGGCGCGTCGCCTCAAGGACGCGCACGCCGTCGAGCGCGAGGCCGCGCGCGCGCTCGGGATCGACGTTCGGCAAAGAGATCCACTGGCGCGCGATCGCCTGGCGATCTTTGAACCCGGCCGCGCCCGCCTCGTCGCGCCGGGCCCCGAGCGCCGCGCACAGCCGCTCGATCGCCTCGTCGGTGGTGAGCGCCCGCTTCTCGATCCGCACAAAGGTGTGCGCGCCTTCGCCCGACGGTGGATAGGCCGGCAGCTCGTCGACGAGAAAGTCCTCGGGCACGGTCTTGAACAGGCCGCCGGTCCCGGGAAGGGCGGTGGTGAGGAGGCGCATCGCGGCGAGTATAGTGACTTATACTGGCGCGATGGTGCGCCTCCCGATCGTCTCCCTGTTCGCGCTCTCGCTCGCCGCTTGCGCCCACGCGCCCCCGCCCGCTCCGACGACGCCGACCGCGGCTTCCGCCGCGACGACCGCGGGAAGCGACGAGGCCGAGCCGCACGCCCACGGCGAGCGCGGCGCCGATCGGCCGATCAAGCTGCCGCATCACGTGATCGACGGCGCGACCGGCACCGCGGTCGACGGCGCCGCCTTCGATGCGCGGCTGCGCGCGGCCAAGGCGATCTACGTCGGCGAAGAACATCCGAATCCGCACGATCACGCCGCCGAGCTCGAGGTGCTCGAGCGCGCCTTCGCCGTCGATCCGCAGGTCGGCCTCGGTCTCGAGATGCTGCCGCGCACCATGCAGCCGGCGCTCGACGACTATCTGGCCGGCAAGCTCGACGAGGCCGGCTTTCTCACCGCGGTCGACTGGCCAAAGACCTGGGGCTATCCGTTCGGGCTCTATCGCCCGCTGTTTCAGTTTTGCCGCGATCACCACCTGCGCGCGTTCGCGCTCAACGCCCCGCGCGCGCTCGTCCACGCGGTCGCCAAGGTCGGGCTCGACGGGCTCTCCGCCGACGAGAAAAAGCAGCTCCCGAACATCGTGCCCGGGCCGGCGGCGCACCGCGAGCTGGTGCGCGAGGCGTTTGGCCAGCATCCTCACGGGCGGTTCGCCGATTGGCAGTTCGAGCGCTTCTACGCGGCGCAGCTCGTGTGGGACGAGACCATGGCCGAGAGCGTCGCCGCCGCGCTCGCGCAGCCGAACGCGCCGCATCGGCTGGTGGTGGTGGCCGGCGAAGATCACGTGCGCCGGTTCGCCATTCCCGATCGCGCCGCGCGTCGCGGCATCGCGCCCTATCTCACCATCTTGCCGGTGTTCGCCGAGGACGCCGACGACGCGCAAAAAGACCGGGTGGCCGATTTGCTGTGGGTGCTCGAGACCGACTGACACTGTCGAGGTCCGGACGCGGATGTCAGGAATTTCTCCCTTCCCCTGTGCGCCGCCTCACCGCCCGGCGCGCAACCCCGCGTCCAGGCGGGAGCGCGGCCGCGGCACCCCGATTGCTATCGTCACGCGATATAATCGCGGACGGAGGGAACCATGAAGCTGGCATTTGCTTGCGCCGCGCTGATCGCCTTCGGCGCCGCCGGCTGTAACCAGGTCACCATGGTCGACGACGTCGATCTGACGCTCGACTTCACGCCGCTCCTCGGCCCCTCCGATGCGCTGCACCAGCCGTACGTGCAGGGCAGCTCGATGACGCTGTGGGTGGAGAGCTCGGATCACCGCGTCGACGAGCAGGGCTGGTCGATCGCCAGCTCGGATCCGAACGTGTTCACGGTGAGCCCGCTCGCCCGCGATCAAGATCGCCCCTATCGCGCGTCGGTCGCCTGCCACGCGGCCTCGGCCGGCCAGGCCACGTTGACGATTCGCGACGCGAGCAATCACCTCGTGCGCGTCGAGCCGATCGAGGTCGGGCTGCCCGATCGCATCGAGCTGATGGCGCACGGACTGCTTCTCATCGGCCATCCCGACGCCGAGGCCGACATCACCGAGGCGCGCATTCGCGCAGGCGGCACCGCCACCTATCTGGCGCGCTACTTTCGCGGATCGCAGCAGCTCTACGGCAACGGCGCGCTCTCGGCCGACATGCCGACCAACGTCGAGGCGCAGGTGGTGCAGACCTTCTTATTCGAAAATCGCGACTGGCTGCAGCTCAGCCCCACGCAGCCGGGCAACTACTCGGTCGCGCTCTCGACCGGCGGCACCCACGTGACCGATCTGCCGGTGGTCGCGGTCAATGACACCGACGTGACCAGCCTGCGCATCCTCGGCGAGGACGAGTCCAAGGCCCGCCGCGGCCAGTGGCTGGTCGCGCTCGCGCAGGCCTACGACACCGAGCTGCGCCCGATCTACGGCGTCGACTATCAGTGGCAGCTCGGCGGAAAGTCTCAGGTCGGTCTCGGCGATATTTATCGCTACGAATACGATCCGAGAAATCCGAACATGCTGTCGGCGAGCTTTGGCGGGATGAAGGCCGACGCGATGATTCACGGCTTCGGCTTCGTCGATTCGACCAATAACGTCGGCTGCTCGTTCATCCCCGGCCTGCCCGCCGATCGCAGCGCGCCGATATGGGCGATCTTCTTTATCGCCGCCTTCGCCGGCGTTACGTTCCGGCTTTCAAGATATCGAGATACATCCGGCAGCTCTTATTCGCCGGCTCGTCGACCAGCACCGCCTCCCACTCGCGGCGCGCCTCTTCCGCCCGACCGAGCGAATAGAGCGTCACGCCGAGGTTGACGCGCGCGGGCAGATACTGCGGCGACTGCTGTTTGACCTGCAAGTATTCCTGCACCGCCGCCTCTTTGTCGCCCATATCGCGCAGCGTCGAGGCGAGCTTGGTGCGGATGTCGATGAAGGTGGGGCAGAGATCGAGCGCCTTGCGATATTCGCGCGCCGCCTCTTCGAACATTCCCACTCCGGTATAGGCGTCGGCGGTGCGCGCGTGCATGTTGGCGATCTTGCCGCGCGCGAACGGGTCGAGCTTGGACGGCTGCGCGCAGGTGGTGGCGATCGCCTGCGCGTAGACCTCGCGCGCCTCTTTATATTTGCCGAGATCGTTATAGGTGACCGCGAGGTTGAGCGCGGCCTCGGTGTAGCCGGGGTTGATCTTGAGCGCGTCCTCGAACATCTCCTGCGCCTGGGTGAAGCGGCCCTGCCCGTGATGAATCACCCCGAGCATGTTGAACATGTCGGCGAACCCGCGATGCTCGCGCACGATCTGAAGCAGAAGCGGCTCCGCCTTGTCGTACTCGTGGCTCTCGTAGTGCTCACGCGCGAGGTGCATGAGCTGGCGCAGGCGATCATCCATCAAAAAATCCCCTCTATTTCGAGCCGAACTTCCGATCGATGAAGCGAATATACAGCTTCGCCTTGCCCGCGCGGTAGTCTTCGGGGTGATCGGAGGAGAGCTTGGTGAACACCTCGCGCGCCCGGTCGGGCTTGTCCATCTTGAGATAGGTGCGCCCGAGGAGAAGCAGGGTCTCGGGCTCGCGGCGCGCGCCCGGATAGTCGCGCAAGACGCCCTCGAGCCGGCCGATGGCGGCGTAGGGCTTGTCGCGATCGAGATAGAAGCGCGCGACGTAGAGCTCGTGATCGGTGAGCCGCTGCACGCAGTCGCCGATCATCTTGCGCGCCTTGGGCGCGTAGACGCTGTCGCCGTATTGGTCGGCGAACGCCGACAGCTCGCGCATCGCGTCCATCACCGGGCCCTGATCTTTTTCGTATGAGGGCGGGGCCAAAAACCAGTCGGTGGGGATCTGCTTGTAGTAGGCCTCGCCGATCTTGTAGGCGGCGTAGCCGTCCTGGACGTGCTCGTGGCTGGGATGCGCCTTGATGAACGCTTTGTAGCCGTCGATCGCCTCGGCGAACTTTTCGCGGCCGAGGTTGGCGTCGGCGATCCCGAGCTCCGAGAGCGTCGCCCAGCGCGAAAAGCCGAAGGTGTCGCGCACGTGCTGGAAATAGGCGACCGCGGTCTGCCAGCTCCCCGCCTTGAGCTCCTTTTCGCCATAGACGTAGTTCTGCTCGGCGGTCGGGTAGTAGCTCGGGGTCGCCGACATGAAGCTCGACGTATTGGTGCAGCCGCCATACGAGGCGACTCCGAGGAGCGCGAGCAGGATGAGCCGAGCGCGAAGCATGGGGCGCCTATCCTCCATGGCCGGTGTGTTCGTGTCAACGAGCGGTAAATGGTGACGTGGTGCTAGGATGACCGCATGAATCGGACTGCGCACGTCGCCTGCGCGTTGCTCCTGGCAAGCTTTCTTCCGTCGTGCGGATCGACCGGCCACTCGTCGCGCGACGACGCCCAGCCGATCTCGCTCGCCTCCGACGAGGCGCGGCCGCTCGAGACCGCCGGCGCGCGCTGCTCGGGCGGGGTCTGCGCCTGCCGCGCGGTCGACGATCTCGGCCGCTCGCTCGATCCCCACGCCAACGCGGGCGCGATCGCGCCCGGCGAAAAACGGTTCGAGCTGCGCACCGGCCGCGGCTTCGATCCGATCGCGATCACCGTCGAGGATCGCGGCACGCTCCACAAATCGCTCACCTCGGTCGAGCCTACCTGCGGCTATATCGATCTGCCGCCCGGCCGCCATCACATCCGGGTGCGCGCTCAGGCCAAAGATCCCGAGGCGGGGATGGTGCCGTCGTTCTTCCTCTCGGAATATTCGTATGACCAGCAGAGCTGGTACGACACATTTCAGTTTCGCTGCGGCGGCGACGAGGTCTGCATGCTCGGCCACATGCAACAGTGGCTGCAAAAGATCCAGGCCACCCCGCGCGGCATCTTCGACAAGTGCGGCTCGGCGCGGGTGTTCGGCGTGCGCTGGGACGCCGGCCGCTCGTCGGGCGCCAAGCTCGGCGATATCACCATCGACCTGGTGCTCGACGTCTACAAATTCCCGCCGCGCTTCCGCCACGGCGCGCCCACCTGCAAGGGCCCGACGCCGCAAGCGCCGCCGCCACCGTCGCCCGCCGCGCAATAACCGATGGCGCCTCGGCTCGCGCTCGCGCTCGCGCTCTTCGCTCTGGCGCTCTTGGCGCCCGGCCGGGCGCGCGCCGATACCACCGGCGCGAGATGGCTGCGCGAGCGCGGCTCGATCGAGTGGATGGTCGGCGCCGGCGGCTGGCGCACCGGCCTCGGTCTCGACCCGCGCGCGACCGGTGTTCAGGCCGTCACCGGCGGCACCGAAGTGGTGCTCGGCGTCGACTTCATGCCCGCGGTCGGGGTCTTTCTCACCGGCTCCTTCCTCGCCGGCGAGGTGGCCGGCTCGCCCACGTCCGATCCCTACTTCGAAGCGATGGGGGGCGCCGGCATTCAGCTCCGCCCGAGCGACGCCGTCTGCGTCCGCGCCGGACCGGCGGCCGGCCGCGCGATCTCGGAGAAAGACAACGCCACCCTGGTCGGCGGCTTTCTCGGCGCCAGCCTGGATCTCTTTTCGCTCGGCTCCGGCCGGCTCTCGCTCGCGCTCTCGGCCCGCCTCGACGTCGACGCGATGCTCGGCTCGCGATCCGAATTGCCCGGTGAATCGCTCGCGCTCACCGCTGGAATCGGGCTCCGATATTGATTCCCGATAAAAAAGTGGGCGGGGATGAGCCCCGCCCGCTCGCTTGGCCCTTAGGCGTTACGCCTTGGCCTTGTTCTTCTCGCCCTTGAGCGAGATCTTCTTTGGCTGGAGCTCCGCCTTCTTCGGCAGGGTCAGCGTCAGCACGCCGTCTTTCATCTCGGCGGCCACATGCTCGCTGTCCACGCCCTCAGGCAGGGTGAACGATCGGCTGAAGCGCCCATAACCGCATTCGTAGGCGTAATAGGTCTCGTTCGCCTCCTTATTCTCCGCCTGCCGCTCTCCACTGACGGTCAGGCGATTGCCGGCGAGCGAGATGTCGATGTCCTCCTCCTTGATGCCCGGCAAGTCGGCCTTGAACACATAGCTGTCCTTGGTCTCCTTGACGTCGAAGCTCGGCACGAAGGTCATTCCTCGCTCCGCTTCCCCCGCAAACGGAGTCATTTCACCGAACGGATCCCAATGAAGCAGATCGCGCATCACCCGAAGCGGCTCCCAGCGCAGAAGCGGGTCCCAGCTCGTCGACGGAGCCATCGTTCCGCCCGAGCCCTTTCTTACGATATTGGCCATGATTTCCTCCTTTCCAATAATTGAAGATAATGGCGTTAAATGAATTGCAAGTCAGAGGCCGGCGGAGGCTCGTCGGCCGTTCGGGCGCCGGCGCGGATGGAGGCGCCGCCGCTTTTCCGAAGCTTGACATCCGAGGCCCGGCCGACGACGCTGTTCGCGGCGCGTATGCTCGATTCTCCTCGGTCCTATGACGTTTTGGTGGTCGGCGGTGGCCATGCCGGGTGCGAGGCCGCGCTCGCTGCGGCGCGCCTCGGCCGGCGCACGCTGCTCCTTACCGGCAACCTCGACACCATCGGTCAGATGTCGTGCAACCCGGCGGTCGGCGGCGTCGGCAAGGGCCACCTGGTCAAAGAGATCGAAGCGCTCGGCGGCCAGATGGCCCGGCTCGCCGACGCCTGCGGAATCCAGTTTCGCCGCCTCAACACCTCCAAGGGCCCGGCGGTGCGCGCGACCCGCGCCCAGTGCGACAAGGCGCGCTATCGATTGGAGGCGCGCCGCGCGCTCGAGCGGCAAGCCGGGCTCGATCTCAAACAGTACGAAGCCGATCGCCTGCTCGTCGAAGAGGGCCGCGTCGTCGGAGTCGGCACCACCATCGGGCTGGTTTTTTTCGCGCGCGCGGTGATCCTCACCACCGGCACATTTCTCCGCGGACGCATTCACGTCGGTGATTCGCAAATCGACGGCGGCAGAGCGGGGGAGCCGCCGGCGCGCGGCCTCTCGGCGTCGCTCGAAGCGCTCGGCTTTCCGCTCGCGCGGCTCAAGACCGGCACACCCTGTCGCCTCGACGGGCGCACCATCGATTGGGCGGGCCTCGAAACCCAGCCCGGCGATCTGCCGCTTCCCCAATTCGCCGACGACGGTCCGGCGCCGCCGCTTGCGCAGGTGCCCTGTCACATCACCTACACCACCGCGGCGACCCACGAGCTGGTGCGCGCGAATCTGCACCGCTCCCCGCTCTATGGCGAGCGCCGCAGCTTGACCGGGGTCGGGCCGCGCTACTGCCCGTCAATCGAAGACAAGGTGGTGCGCTTCGCCGACAAGCCGCGCCATCAGATCTTCCTCGAGCCCGAGGGGCTGGACACCTGCGAGGTCTATCCGAACGGCATCTCCACCAGCCTCCCCGTCGACGTGCAGCTCGCGC
>JANWLJ010000150.1 GCA_025450955.1 Polyangium sp. (in: bacteria)
TGAACCGCCTGCGACTCGAAACCGTAGGCCACATCGACGCCGATGAGCGGCAGCACCACCCCCTTCAAGTACATGCGGATCCCGAGCCCGATCCCGTTGTGCCAGGAGTCGCGCACCAGCCCCGACGGGGTGTCGGGCAGGTAGTCGCGAAAACCGTCGCCGCGCTCCACGAACCGCGACAGCCCCCCGCTCTGCGGCGGCAGCCCGCGAAACCAGGTGAGATTGGTGTCGTAAAAACCGATCGCGCGCACCGACAGCCCGTGCACGGTGAAAAGGGGCAACAGGTACTCGAGCGACGCGCGCACGTCGGTGTCGCCGCGAAACTGCCGGTAGACGAAGCCGCGCATCTCCGCCCCGCCGGTCTCCACCTCGAGCTTGAACGGCGGATCGAAGTAGAGGTCGGCGCCGAGGTGAAGCAGCAGGTTGTGCTCCTTGAAGAAGCGCCAAGCGTAGACCCCGGTGGCCGACACCAGGTGATAATTCCAATGGGTGCCGAGCCAGGTCGCGCCGTACTGATAGTTGACGTCGATCTTGAGCCCGTGCAGGACGCCGTAGACGTCGGATTGGCGGTTATAGCCGAAGGCGAAGTTCAAGGTGTTGTCCCAGCCCGACGAGCTCGGCCGCCGGCAGTAGCCGCCCTGGCCGGAGACCACGTCGGGCGTGCCCGAGCCGTCCTCGTTGGTGGTGTTGAAGCAGTCGGGCTTTCCAACATTATCGTAATACAATTTAAGACGTAAATCGAAGTGGAGCTTGCGGGTGAAGTTCACGCCCAAGAGCGCCTCGCCGCCGACGGTGTCGAGGTCGGTGCCGCGCTCGAGCCGCGGCGCGGCCTGATGCCCGGCGGCGTACTCGTTGATGTGATCGCGCCGGAGCAGGAGATCGACGCGATAGTAGAATGGCGAGTTGCGGATCTGCGGATCGAGCCAGGCGAGAAACAGCAGCTTCTCGGCCGTGGTGTACTCGGCGAGCGCGAGGAACTTCTTGTTCTTGCCGAACGCGTTCGACTCGAGGTAGGCGACCCCGCCGCCGATCTCGGTCGAGGAGTAGGCGAACAGCGGCGCGATGATCCACGACAGCTTGTCCTTGGCCGAGATCACCAGCCGCACGCCGCCCGGCGCCTCCTCCCAATAGATGTTCACCTCTTTGAACAGGCCGACGTTCATCAAGTTGGTGCGCGCGCGATCGATCACCTCGGGGGTGAGCACCTCGTGGAGCTTGACCCCGGCGATGTACTCGACGGTGTTGGTGGTGGTCTTGGTGTTGTCGACGATCTTGAGGTCGACGATCAGCTCGCCGATCCCCGGCCGCTTATCGTCGATCGCGCCCGCCACCTTGACGCTGTCGACGCTCTGGCCGGCCGGCACCTTCACCTCACGCAGCGACGAGCCGCCGGATGCGGGCGGCGGGCTCGCCGGTTTCGCCGCCGGCGCGGAGACGGTCACCGATTGCGGCGCTGCCTTGGCGGCCGGCTTTCCCGCCGGCGCGGGCGGAGCCGGTTTGGCTGCGGGCGCGGGCGCGGGCTTTTTCGGCGGAGGCGGGGTCGCGGGTTGGGGCGGCGTTTTCGGTTTGGGCGGCGGGAATTCGGTGATCGACGACGAGGAAGGGGACGATGCTTTAGGATCGTCCTCCTCCTGCGCCCGCGGCGTTCCGAAAGCCGAGCCGACGGCCGCCAGGAGCGCGAGCAGCATGGCGACACGCCGCTTCACCGCGTGATCTTCTCTTGTCACGTGCGGCAGGTCAATCCGTCTGCGCTCGCGATGTGGTACCAATACGATTGTCACAATTGGCTTCTCACCGAGGGGAATTATCGTGCGCACGATCATCTTCGCAGTGTTGACGATCACGTTCACGTTGGCGATCACCGCAGGTCCGGCGCGCGCCGATGACGACCTGACCGAAGCCAAGGCGGCGTTCGCCGCCGGCAAGGCCGCCTACGAGCGCGGCGACTACCCGAACGCGCTCTCGCAGTTTCAGCGCGCCAACCTGCTCGCGCCCGCGCCGAGCTTGTCATACAATATAGGACGAACCTACGAGAACATGGGGCGCTACCACGACGCGGTGCTGGCGTTTCAGCGCTACCTCGAGCTGGTCGGCCAGCCGCAAAACGCCGACGACAAAAAGTTTCAGGAGTCGCTCAAAGAGCGGATCGCCAGCTTACGCGGCAAGCCCGATGCGCCCACTCCGCCGCCGGCCACCACGAGCGCTCCTCCGCCGACCCCAACGGGCGCGCCACCTCCGACCACCGCCGCGCCCGCCGCGCCGCCGCCGGGCTATCCGCCCACCTATTATCCCTACGGCAATCCGTACGGCTACGGCTACGCGCCGCCGCAAGAGACCCGCGAGCTGCGGCTGAAAAAAGCGCAAGGCCAGCGGAAGCGGGCGATCGCGCTGATCGTCGTCGGCAGCGTGCTCACCGTGGTCGGAATCGCGATCACCGCCGACGGGTTCACCAACGGCCACGACACCTGCCTCCTGAGCTCGGCGGGAGACAGCGGCAACTGCGGCGGAAATTACGTCGAGGATTTCTTCGGCGTCTCCGCCGCGCTGGTCGGCGTCACGCTGTGGGCCCCGGGCGCGGCGTCCTACGTAAAATCGGCGCGGGTGATTCGCGAGCTCACCCCGCCCGAGCCCGCCTCGGCGCCCGCGGCGGTCGGGCCGCAGACTTTCCTCTTCCACTCCCCCGTCTTCCGCTTCTAATATCCCGCACCTACCCAAGGAGTTTCGCATGGACGCGGTGGCCGCGAGCTGCGCGCACGTCGAGAAGGCACTGGGCAAGAGCCCCGCCTTCCGCAAAATCGAGGACCGGCTCTACATCGTCAAGCAGGGCTCGAGCTACGTGATGATCACGGTCATCCCCACGCCCGGCCACGGTTCCGAGCGCGCGGTGGTGCGGGTGGTGGCGCAGGTGGTGGCGCAGGTGCGGCCCGAGCCGTCGCTGTTCCGCCAGCTCCTCATCTTGAACGGACAGCTCCGCTTCGGCGCGTTCGCCTATTCGCCCGACGGTGAGCTGATCCTGTTCACCCACTCGATCCTCGGCGGTCAGGCGATGGATCCGCGCGAGCTCCTCGCCACCGTCCACGACGTGGCGCTGGTCGCCGACGAGTACGACGACCGCATCGTCGCCCGCTACGGCGGTCAGCGCATGCAGGACATGATCGAAGAGTCGGCGATCGCGCGGCTGTTCGGCGACACCACCGATCCATTCGAAGGGGCGTAACGCCGATGATGAAGGGCGCACGCGCAAATGTGATCGACGCGATCGGCTCGACGCCGATCATCAAGCTCAACAAAGTCGCCGCGCACGTCGCGAGCGACATCTACGTCAAGTGCGAGTTCTTAAACCCGGGCGGCTCGATGAAGGACCGGGTGGCGCTCAACATCATTCAAGACGCCGAGCGGCGCGGGCTGCTCCAGCCCGGCTCGACGATCATCGAAGCGACCTCGGGCAACACCGGCGCCGGCCTCGCGCTGGTCGCGGCGCTGCGCGGCTATAAATGCATTTTCGTCATGCCCGATAAGATGTCGAACGAGAAGATCCTCGCCCTGCGCGCGTTCGGCGCCAAGGTGGTGATCTGCCCGACCGCCGTCGAGCCCGACGATCCGCGCAGCTACTACGAGGTCACCAAGCGGCTGGTCCGCGAAACGCCCAATTCATTTCACTCCAATCAGTATTACAACCCGGCCAATCCCGAGGCGCACTACCTCTCGACCGCGCCCGAGATCTGGCGCGAGACGGCGGGCGAGCTCGACGTGTTCGTCGCCGGTATGGGCACCGGCGGCACCATCTCCGGCTGCGGCCGCTACTTCAAGGAGAAGAAGCCGGGCTTTCAGGTGGTGGGCGTCGATCCGATCGGATCTTTGTATTACGAATATGTGAAGACCGGCCGGATGACCAAGCCATTTTCGTATTACGTCGAAGGCATCGGCGAGGACTTTCTGCCCGGCACCATGAACCTCAAGATCATCGACCAGATCATGCGCGTCGACGATAAAGAGTGCTTCCTCATGACCCGCGAGCTGGTGCGCCAGGAGGGGCTGTTCGTCGGCGGCTCGTCGGGCGCGGCGGTGGCGGGCGCGATCAAGTACGCCGAGCAGCTCGGCGAGCAGCACAAGAACATCCTGGTGCTCCTGCCCGACTCGGCGCAGAAGTACCTGTCGAAGATCTTCGACGACGAGTGGATGCGCTCGAACGGTTTTCTCGACGAGGAGGATCCGCTCGGCACGGTGCGCGATCTGCTCGCGCAGAAGCGGCAGCGGGCGATCGTCGCCGCGCACAAGGGCGAGACCCTGCGCAACGTGATTGGCCTGATGAAGGAGCACGGCATCTCGCAGGTGCCGGTCCTCGACGGCGGCCGCCTCTCGGGCCTGCTCTCCGAGATCGATCTGTTGAACTACATGCTCAAGCACTCGGGCCAGATGGAGGTCACCATCGACGAGCTGGTCGAGGCCGACTACGCCACCGTCACGCCCGAGACCCGCATCCAGCTCCTCAAGAACATCTTCAACGAGGCCAAGCTGGTCTGCGTGCTCGAGCGCGACGATCTGGTCGGCGTAATCACCAAGATCGACCTCATCGACTATCTCGCGTCGAAGCGCGCGTAGGAGGACCATGCACACCAAGTCGACCCATTTGGAGACCCTGGCGATTCACGCCGGGCAGGCTCCCGATCCGACCACCGGCGCGATCTCGACGCCGGTCTACTTGACCTCGACCTACGTGCAGGCGGGGCCGGGCGAGCACGTCGGGTACGAATATTCTCGTACACAAAATCCCACGCGGCAGGCGCTCGAGGGAAATATCGCCGCGCTCGAGGGTGGGCGGCATGGGCTCGCGTTCGCGTCGGGCTGCGCCGCGACCACCACCATCTTTCACATGCTCAAGACGGGCGACCACGTGGTCGCGGGCGACGATCTCTACGGCGGCACCTACCGCATCTTCGAGCGGGTGATGAAGCAGATGGGGATCGAGGTGACCTACGTCGATCCGACCCGGCCGACCGCGTTCGGCGAGGCGATGCGCGACACCACGAAGCTGGTGTGGGTCGAGACGCCGACCAATCCGCTGCTCAAGCTCTGCGACATCGCGGCGGTCGCCGACATTTGCAAAAAGCGCGGCGTGTGGCTGTGCGTCGACAACACCTTCCTCTCCCCGGCGCTCCAGCGTCCGCTCTCGCTCGGGGCGACGATGGTGGTTCACTCGACCACCAAGTATTTGAACGGCCACGCCGACGTGGTCGGCGGGGTGGTGGTCACCAGCGACGAAGAGGTCCACGAGCGGCTGCGTTTTCTGCAAAACGCGATCGGCGCGGTGCCGTCGCCGATGGACTGCTTTTTGGTGATGCGCGGGACCAAGACCCTGGCGGTGCGGATCGAGCGCCACGTCGAAAACGCCCGCAAGGTCGCCGCCTGGCTCGAGGCGCACCCGGCCGTCGAGAAGGTGATCTACCCGGGGCTGAAGTCGCATCCGCAGGCCGCGCTCGCCGAAAAGCAGATGCGCGGGCCGGGCGCGATGGTGAGCTTCGTCCTCAAGCCCGGCAAGAAGCCCGCACTCGAGCGGGCGCGCGCGATGCTGCGCTCGACCCAGATCTTCGCCTGCGCCGAATCGCTCGGCGGCGTCGAGTCACTGATCGAGCATCCGGCGATCATGACCCACGCGTCGATCCCGCCCGCCACCCGCCAGCGGCTCGGAATCTCCGACGGGCTCATCCGCGCCTCGGTCGGGATCGAGCACATCGACGATCTGATCGGCGACCTGCAGCAGGCCCTCGACCGCGCCGACGCCTGACGTTTTCTTGCGCGCATTTCCTCCCTCTGCGCATCGTAGTGGCTGATACGACCCTCGGGAGGGGACATGCGACGCTTCACGATCACGCTCTTTACCATCGGCTTGGGGGTTCTTTGCGCGGCCCCCGCGTTCGCCGCCGATCCGGCCTACACCTACAAGGATCCGACCAAGCCGCCCGCCGTCGACGCCAAGAAGCCGACCGAGATCCACGCCAACATGACCGCCGGCCTGGTCTGGGTCGCGGGCAACTCGCAGTCAGTGGGCGCTTCGGGCACCGGGCTCTTCAGCATCAAGCACTGGCAGAACGAGCTCACCTTCAACGGCTGCTTCGCCTACGTGCAGTCGGGCGTGTCGAAGTACGGCACCGGCGGACCGATCACCGATCATAAAGTCTCGGCGGAGAACTGGCTCATCAAGGGGCGCTACGACCGCTACTTCCTCGAGAAGAACACCGTGTTCGCCTCGTTCCAGTCCTCGGGCGACA
>JANWLJ010000151.1 GCA_025450955.1 Polyangium sp. (in: bacteria)
CCTTCGACGAACACCTCCACCCTGCCCTGCCCGAGCGCGAAGCCCGCTTGCAGCGCCTCGGCCAGCCGCGCGCGCGCCTCCGGATCGCCCGCGCGCAGTCGATCGATCAGCATCGGCAGCGATCGGAGCGGCCGCACCCGCTCGGGATCGAGAGCGTCGGCGTCGACCGTTTTCCCGTCGAGAAACAGGCGCCGGTGGCCTTGCTTGATGAGCTCGTCGAGCCGGGTGACCGCGTCGCCGCGTCCGATCGGCGCCGGCGCCACCACGAACAGCCGCGCGCCCGCCGCCTCCTTCTCTACCGTCTCGGCCGCCGCCTGCGCGGTGTCGCGCGCCACCTGCCCGCCGCAGTCGGGACAGGTGACCACTCCGGCGCGCGCAAACAGGAGCCGCAGATAGTCGGAGATCTCGGTGACGGTGCCGACGGTGGAGCGGGCGTTCTTGACGCTGTTGCGCTGCTCGATCGCGATCGCCGGCGGAATCCCGGTCACCGCGTCGACGTCGGGGCGCTGCATCCGCTCGAGGAACTGCCGCGCGTAGGTCGACAGCGACTCGACGTAGCGCCGCTGCCCCTCGGCGTAGAGGGTGTCGAACGCCAGCGACGACTTTCCCGATCCGGAGACGCCGGTCACGACGGTGAGCGCGCCGCGCGGGATCGCGCACCGCACCCCCTTCAAGTTATGGGTGCGCGCGCCTTCGATCAGGATGACGTCGTCTGTCACGCCTCTCCGAGACCGTCCTTGGCGTCGGGGACGAACACCGCGCGCGCCAGCTCGGCCTGCTTGAGCGCCACCCGCACCACCGTGCCCGGCTTGCCGAGCACCGGCTCTTTGAGAAAGAGATGATAATTTTTAATCTCCTTCTCGTCGGGCGGCGTGCCTTGCGATTTTTTGGCCGGCGAGCCGGTCACCAGCCGGATCTTTTCGTTGGCGTGCAAGACGAAGCCGGGATCGAGCGTGCCGAGCGGATGCGGCCGATCGGTCGCGCTCTTGGCGACGGTCACCGCGCAGCCGTGCGCGTTCCACGGGTTCGGGCCGGTGTTCTCGAGGAGCAGCCACTCTTCGTTGAGCGCGTCTGAATCTTTCGGGCGGTGCAGCGCCCGGAACACGAGTGCCATCTCGATCTCCTATTCGCCTCTCACTTCGAGGAACGGACCATCTGAAGTGCTCGCCTTCACCTCGCCGACGATCGTCGCATCGGCGACCCCCGCGTCGACCAGCCGGCGACACAGCTCGTCCGCGCGCGCGCCTGAGGCGGAGATGAACATCCCGCCCGAGGTCTGCGGATCGTGCACCAGCTCATCCCAGAATTTCGAGAGCGCCCCGCGCAGAAGCGGCGCCACGCTCTCCCGATTCGGCCGGGTCGAGCCGGTGGTCACGCCCTTTTCCACCATCTCGCGCACGTGCGGATAGAGCGGCAGCGAGCCGAGATCGATCGCGAGCCCGACCCGCGAGCCGACCGCCAGGTTGCGCGCGTGGCCGAGCAGGCCAAAGCCGGTCACGTCGGTGGCGGCGTGAACGTGCTCGAACAGCTGCACCATCACTTCGCTGGCCGCGCGATTGAGCTCGGCCAGCCGCGCGAGCACCGGCCGCGCCCGCGCCTCGTCGATCGCGCCTTTGCGCAGCCCGTTGATGATCAGCCCCGAGCCGAGCGGACGGGTGAGGATCAAGCGATCGCCGACGCGCGCGCCGACGTTGCGGAAGATCCGATCCGGATGCACGACGCCCGTCACCGACAGCCCGTAATAGAGCTCCTGTCCGCGCACGGTGTGGCCGCCGATCACCGCCGCCCCCGCCTCCGCCACCTGATCCTGACCCCCGGCCAAAATCTGCGCCGCCGCCTCGGGCGCGAGCTCTTTGGGAAACATCGCCAGCGCGATCGCCGCGCGCGGCACCCCGCCCATCGCGTAGACGTCGGAGAGCGAGTTGGCCGCCGCGATCTTTCCAAACAGATACGGATCGTCGAGCACCGGAGTGATGAAATCGGCCGTGCACACGATCGCCGTGTCCTCCGACAGGCGGTACACGCCCGCGTCGTCGGAGGTCTCGGTGCCGACCACGACCGCCGGATCGCTCGGTCGCCGAAGGCCCGCCATCATCCTCTGTAGGTCGCCCGGACCTACTTTGGCCGCTCAACCACCGCAGGTGGCGAAGCGGGTGATCCTGTTTGTCTCGTCGGCCATCTCTCGACCCGACAAGCTACCACATGATAGAAAGGCGCTCATGCCGAAGCTGAATATCGAGCACTCGCATGCGCTGCCGCTCGACGAGGTCAAAAAACGGTTGCAGGCCCTCGCCGAGCGTCTGTCGGGGAAATACGGGATCGAAGCCAACTGGATCTCGCCGACCGAAGCCAACGTCAAACGGACGGGCGTCACCGGCAAGATCACCTGCACCGACTCGAAGGTGACGGTCTTCCTCGATCTCTCGTTCATGCTCTCGCCGGTCAAGGACAAGGTGGAGAGCCGGGTCCGGCGCGAGCTCGAGAGCTGTCTCGCCTAGGCTCGTGCCTGGCCACAATGAAGATGACGGGTCCGATCAGGGTCTGGGCGTTGGTATTCAGATCCCGGAGAGGACCGTCACGAACGAGTAGGACCCGTATTGGGGATCGCTGGTGTGGCTGCCGCCCAGATCCATGGTGCCCTCGAACTGGCCGGTCACCACGATGCTGCCGTTCGAGAGCCCGGCAACGCCGCTGACCGAGCCGTTGAAGCGATGGGCCGCCACGAAGTCTCGGTCGGCGGTGTAGCGCACGAGGAACCCATTTCCGTCGCCGCTGGGAGTGCCGCCGAGCGTCAGAGGACCATCTGCGTGGCAGCCGAACAGCGCCTCCCCGGAGGCCAGCGCCGCCACGGCGTCGCAGCCGTTCCAGTTCACGTCGTTGCTCAGCACCTTCTGCCAGCCGGGGCGCGCCGCCGACGGCGCCTTCTCGACCACCGCCCGCGAGCGGTTGCCGAAGACGTAAGCGTCGCCGGTCAGCGGGGTGCTGGCCAGAAGCAGCTCACCCTCGCCCGACCAAGCGAACTGATCTGGCGGGCTCGAGGGGAAAGGATAGGCGGCGGTCAGCACCGTCTCTACAATCTTGCCGTTCTTGTCGACGGCGATCCGGAAGCCCGCGGCGCTGCTCACCACGAGGAGGGCCTTGCCTCTCGAGGTCAGGGTTCCGGAGAAGGTGCCCTCCAGCACCGCCCGCCCCTTCTCGTCGAGCTGGAGGGACATGGCGCGCGTCTGCTCCGCCCAAGACGATGTGTCGCTGAAAGGTCCCTGGAGGGTGACCGACCAGTCGGCGGTTCCCGTCGGCGACAGACGCACCAGCATCAGCTTGTCGGCGGCGCCGTGGCAGTCGATCTTCCCGGGCGAGAGCTTTTCCGCGCACGGGCCCGCCACGTAAACGCGGTCGTACTGGTCGACGACCGGCGGCAGGAAGGGAGTCCCGGCGGGCGCCATGAGGAAGTACGGCCTCACGCCGTGGGGGTTGTCGGCCTTGCCCCCGGCGAAGGCGGGCTCATCCGGAGATTGCGCGGGCACGTCGCCGCACGCGACCAGTAGCAGACTGAGGACTAGGAAGGGTAGGCTTCGCATGGCGCTCACTTGAGGTTGAGGATGTGCTCGGTGGTCTGGGTGCCGAGCGGAGAGGACCAGGTGACGACTACCTTGTAGCGGCCGGGCAGGACGTCGAGGCCGGTCTTGGTGGGAAACGAGGAGCGGCCCACCACCACCTGGCCGCAACCCTGGCCGTCCCACCAGTCGCCGCCGACGAGCGCCAGCTTTTCCCAGCCGCCAGACACGTCGCGGTAGATCTCGTAGGTCCCCGCTACCGACTGCTTGCTGCCGTCGGAGCCGGTGACCGTGACGTCGTTGACGTCGATGCGATCGAGGTCGATCTCGAGCGAAGCGCCGGGCGTGAGTGCGAGCGGCTCCACCATGTTGTTGACCACGAGCTCGTACCGATCGGGCTTCTCGCGGGTGGTGAGCGGCAGGATCCGGAAGCTCGTCTTGGACAGCAGGTCGAACAGCCTGTATTCGACGGCGGTGGTGCTGGTGGTGCGCTCGAAGATCCCGCCGAGGTGGAGCGCCGGCTCGTTGATACCGGGGGGCGGGTCGCCGCGCCGGCGTACGAGGGCGTGACGGGCAGGCTCCTCGCAGTCGGTCGGCGTCGGGTCGGGATAGAGCCGGCTCGGCGGCACCAGCGTCACCGTGGCGCGCACGTCCGGGACCGTCAGATCCGCAGTCTGGTCGGCGCCGGCCGTCACCGTCGCCTGCACCTCACCGAGGACGCCGTAGTTGAACGAGAAGCCGTAGTGGCCGGGCGGCACCAGCGCGCCGTCTGGCGCCCGGGTCGCCACGGTGCGGCCGTCGAGGCTGACGCTCTCCACTGCGGCTGCCGCGCCGAAGTCGGTCGTGACGCTGGTGCGATCCCAGCTCGTGCGTAGGGTCGCGAGCGCGACGGTGGTCGGCTTGGCCGAATCGAGCATGAGGTTGCAGCTCACGTCGAACGGCACGCGGAAGAAGCTGGACGAGATCGACAGGCAGCCGCCACCGGGCGCCAGCATCACCGCCTGACCGAGCGGCATCGGGCTGCGGCGGAACGTGAGCTGGGCATCACCTGCCGACGGCGCCTGGACCGTCAGCGATGCCAGGGTCTCGCTGGTGTTGGTGTCGACGCCGTCGGCCTTGCCGGCTGCGCCCGGGCCCGTCACCGACGGCGCCGCCGCCGTGCACGCCGTCATCCATGTGGCCAGGAAAATGAAAAGGCGCTTTCGCATCGCCAACCTCCGATGCGCCGCTCTACACGATGCATGCCCGAGCGGCGCCCCCGACAGATCGCGGGGTTGCGCAGACCTCGGCGTGAAAACGCGTCCGAACCTCGGACGCCGTGTCCGGCGGCCGGACGTTCGCCCGGGCCCGGCCGCTCGACGCGCATCTCTCCCGATGGTTGGCGCACGCGCGGGCATCGCCTCTTCGAAGCGCGGATCCGCGGGACGCGCGGTCCCGCCACGCTCGTCAGTCGTCGGGCAGCTCGAGCCAGATCGTCCCGCCGCGCAGCCGCACCGCGTAGACCTCCGTCTCCGCGCGCACCCGCGCCGGCGAATCTTCCGCGTAGACGTCGAACACGTGGCCGTGCAGCGAGCAGTCGGTCTCCGCGATCGGATTGTGCGGCCGCGCGCGCCGGGTCGCGGTCGCGTGAAAGCGCCCGTCGAGGTTGTAGATGGTGACCCGCCGCTCGCCCACCTCGACCACCTTGC
Source organism: Polyangium sp. (in: bacteria) (assembly GCA_025450955.1). GTDB lineage: Bacteria > Myxococcota_A > Polyangia > Palsa-1104 > Palsa-1104 > JANWLJ01. Next base: position 5,243 of record JANWLJ010000151.1, read on the forward strand.
CCTTGCCCGGCGGAAGCTCGTCGCGATTGGCCACCCGGATGTTCGTCATCATCGCCCTCGCCTTCAAAACGCCTTGAGCGCTTGCACCACCAGGACCAACTGGAGCTGCACCTGAAGCTGGATCGTCTCCGGCAAAGCCGCCACGTCGCCGGGCGCGCAGTCGAGCTCGATCCCGAACGGCAGATCGAGCGCGCTCTTGCCGGTGAGCGCGGCCGTTGCCAGCTCGCGGATGGAATCGTCGAGCGGGGTCCGCGCGCCCTGCCCTCCCAGCCGCTCCCCGTCGAGCACCACCTTGGCGGCGAGCGCCGGATCGAGCGGCGCGCCGGTCTTGCCGTCGGTGAGGGTGAGCTGGGTGATCTCCATGTCGATGCGATCGACCGCGTCGAGCTGTTTGCCATATTTGTCGTCGAGCTAGGACATCTCTTCGGAGCTGTAGTACTCGATTTCCTGCTGCGCGGAAATCTGGATCCCGCCGTTGTTGGTGGTCACCGCCAAAATCGCCCCGTCGTCGCCGGTCCAGCTCGCGCTCTTGACGCCCGCGCGCGCCGCCGCCGCCGGCATCGCCAGCTCGCCCTGAATCGTCAGCGACGGGATGTCGCCGGCGCCGACGTCGATATCGGTGAGGGAGGTGCAACCGACCAGACCGAGCGCCGCGCAGATGAGGAGCCGCACGCCCGCTCATGCTTCAAGCGGTGTGCCCGGCGACGATCGCGACGTGGGTGAAAGAAGAAGCGACGGCTACGGCTGCTTGGCGCCGCACTCGGCGCAGAACTTCGCGCCGGCGGCGAGCGGCTTGCCGCACTCGGAGCAAAACTGTTTCTTATCGGCGAGCGTCGCGCCGCACTCGGCGCAGAACTTCCCGGGCGCCACCTTCGCGCCGCACTTGGGGCAGCTCACCTGACCCACCTGACCCTGCGGCACCGACGGGGCCTGCTGCATCCCCACCTGCCCGTGCTGCTGCTGCTGCTGCTGATTGAACATCTGCGCCATCCCGAGGCCGACGCCCATCCCCGCGCCGCCCAGCATCGGGTTGCCGCCGTCGCCGCCGCCGCCGCCCTTGGCCATGCCTTCGCCGGCGCCGAGCATCGCCTTGCCGGCGGCGAACGCCTGATAGTTTTGCACGTTGCCGCCCATCATCCGGAGCTGCGCGGCGTCGGTGTAGAAGCTCTTGAGCTTGACCTCGTCCTCCTCCTTCATATCGATGACGAGATCGCCCATCCGCACCATCCGCATCCCGTAGTCGACCAGGTGCGGCTTGACCGCTTCGACCACCGTGGTCTCGATCTCCTCGGTGTAGGCGCCCGAGGTCACGTCGAGCAGCGGCATGTGCTGTTTGACCAGCATCTCGGCGATCTTGTCGCGGAAGGTCTTCTTCACCTGATCTTTGAACCAGCCCTCGAACTCGTCGTCGGTGGACCAGCTCCGCAGGCCGAAGAAGTCGAGCACCTTCTTCGGATCATCGACCTTGAGCGAATAGGAGCCGCGGGTGCGCAAGCCCACCGGCACGCCCGACTTGGGATCTTCGACGTCGCCGATCGGCCCGCCGAACAGCTTGCCGCCGATCTCGCGCGTGGTGATGAACCACACCTCGGCCTTGAGCACGTTGCCGCCGGTGAAGTTGTCGATGAGCAGCGAGAGAAACGGAATGTTCGAGGTCTCGAGGGTGTGCCGCCCGGGCTCGACCTTGTCGACGAACTTGCCGTCTTTGTAGAAGACCGCGATCTCGTCCTCGGCGACCGTGAGCTGCGCCTTCATCGGGATGGTCGGATCGGGCCACTTGTAGACGATCAGATCCTTCGCGTCGTCTGGACGAGCGATGAACAGCTCCTGCGCACCTTTCTTCACGAAGTCGAACAGGCCCATCTCGCGCCTCCCTTGAATCCCTTGCGTGGTGGTGAGGGTGTGAATGATACTACGGGCGGCGGAGAGAGGCCATGGCCACCGACCCCGCGGAGCAGGTCAAAGCACGAGAGTTCAAGTGCACCGCGTGCGGCGGCGAGCAGAGCTATGACGCTGCGAGCGGCCAGCTCAAGTGCAAGTTCTGCGGCGCGCTCCGGGCGGTGCCGGCAGGCGCGGGCGCGGTGGTCGAGCACGACTTCGCCGCCGGCCTCGCCGCCGCGCCGCGCGGTCTCGACGCGCCCTCCACCCTCCGCGCCGCCAAGTGCCAGGAGTGCGGCGCCAACGTGGTCTTTCCCGACGGACAGACCGCCGCGCGCTGCACCTTCTGCGGCTCGCCGAAGGTGCTCGAGCAGAGCGAGAACGCGCAGGCGATCCGTCCCGAGTCGCTGCTGCCGTTCGGCATCGATAAAAAGCGCGCCAATGAATCGTTCGCCAAATGGCTCGCCGGGCTCTGGTTCCGCCCGTCCAATCTCAAGCGGCTCGCCAAGGTTCAAGATCTGGCCGGCGTCTACGTGCCGTTTTGGACCTACGACGCGCACGTCGACTCGAGCTGGACCGCCGAGGCCGGCTACTACTACTACGTCGACGAGGAATTCACCGCCCAGGAAAACGGCCAGACGGTGACCAAGACCCGGCAGGTGCGTCACACCCGCTGGGAGAGCGCGTGGGGCCGCCGCGCCGACGACTTCGACGACGTGCTGGTGTGCGCCTCGCAAGGCCTGCCGCGCGAGCTCGCCGATCACTTCAAGACCTTCGACACGCAAAAGCTCGTGCCCTACTCCGCCGGCTTTCTCGCCGGCTGGCGCGCCGAGGAGTACGCGATCGATCTGCAGGGCGGCTTTTCCCTCGCCCAACAAAAAATGGCCGCGGCGCAGGAGCAGCGCTGCGCGCACGACGTGCCCGGCGACACCCACCGCAATCTCAGCATCGACAACAGCTACTCGGCGGTGACCTTCAAGCACGTGCTCTTGCCGCTGTGGATCGCCGCCTATCGATATCAGAAAAAGGTTTATCGCTTTTTGGTCAATGGCCAGACCGGCGAGGTCGTCGGCAAAGCGCCCTGGAGCATCCTCAAGATCACCCTGTTCGTGCTCGGCCTGGCGCTGGTCGCCTTCCTTCTTTACTACTTCTTCGGAAAGCCCCAATGAGCGTACAGACGGACGTGGTGGGAAAAAAAACCGTGCGCGTGGTCGCGGCGGTGGTGGAGCGCGAGGGGCGTTATCTCATCACCCAACGGCGCGACTCGGCGGTGCTCGCCAATTTGTGGGAGTTCCCGGGCGGCAAGGTCGAGCCCGGCGAGGCCGACGAGGACGCGCTCCGCCGCGAGCTGCGCGAACGGCTCGACGCCGAGGCGCGCATCGGCAAAAAGCTCGGCGAGAAGCTGCACGACTACGACGGCTATCGCGTCGCGCTCGCGCTCTACGAAGGCACGCTCGTCGAGGGCAAGCCGCTGCGCGCGCTGCGGGTGAAGGACTTTCGCTGGGTCGCTTCGTCCGAGTTCGATCAATACCCGTTTCCCGATGCGGATCAGCAGACCATGGACCAGCTCCTCGGCTTCACCCGCGCCGGCTAGCCCGTTTCATTCACCCGCCGTTTAGAGGTTTGTAGCCACATGTCGAAGAAGCGCTCCCAGCCGTCCTCGATCGGCGAGCTCTCCGCCGGTCACATCAAAGGATCCGTCGAGGGGCTGAAGCGCCTCGCCTCGGCCCACCCGTCGGTGCGGCACATCATCGAAGTCGTCGATCGCCTGCAGACCCGCCCCTACGCGACGAACGCGGTGATCGGCGGCGAGCCCGGCACCGGCAAAGAGGGCCTCGCTTATACGCTGCACGAGCTGATGCATCCGGAAGGCGGGCCGATCGTCAGCGTGGCGACCGCCGGCCGTGACGCGAGCGAGCTGGCCGCCGAGCTGTTCGGCGCCGCGCCGCAGCTCAAGGGCGAGCGCCCGACCGAAGGCGCGGTCGCCGAAGCCGACGGCGGCACGCTGGTGCTCGACGAGGTGATCGGCCTGCCCGCCGCGCTGCAGCGCCGGCTGCTCGAGCTTCTGAAGAAGGGCCGCTATCATCGCGAAGGCGAGCTGCGCGAGCGCACCGCCCAGCTCGGAGTGATCGCGCTCACCGACGGGAATCTGGCCGCCGAGGGGGCCGCCGGCCGCTTTCGCCACGATCTGTTTCACAAGCTGGCGCGGCTCGATCTGATCCTGCCGCCTTTGCGGGAGCGCCCCGAAGATCTGCCGGCGGCGATCGTGTGGATGGCCAACCACGTGCTCGCCGAACGCGGTCGCGCGGGCCACGTCGAGCTCGAGCCCGGCCCCGGCGAAGCGCCGCTCGAAAATGGCGCGGTGGTGATTCGCCGCGAGGCCGTCGACGCGCTCCGCCGCCATCCCTGGCCCGGCAACTTCCGCGAGCTCGAGGTGATCGTCGAGCGCGCAGTGCTGCTCTTCTCCGACGGCACCCACGTCTCCGCCGCCGACATCGCCCGCGCCCTCGCCGACCCGCGCGGCTAGCCCCGCCCTTCGACAAGCTCACGACGAGCGCGGCTAGATTCGGAGCAGGGCTGAGCCCCAGGTGAAGCCCGAGCCGAACGCCACCAAGCACACCAGCGCGCCGTCCTTGACCCGCCCTTCGCGCCGGCTCTCGTCGAGCGCGAGCGGGATCGAGGCGCCGGTGGTGTTGCCGTACTTGTGAATGTTCACCGCCACC
>JANWLJ010000152.1 GCA_025450955.1 Polyangium sp. (in: bacteria)
CGCGCGCTCGTGCTGCCCGCCTCCGGCGAGACCGAGCCGCTGGTGCTCGCCCGCGGCAACCTGTTCTCCGCCACCAATCACCGCGGCGACATCGCGCCTGCGGGCGCGCGCGACCTCGGGCTGTTCTGGAACGACACCCGGCACCTTTCCTACTACGAGCTGTTTCTCGCCGGCGGCACGCCGATCGTGCTCTCGGCCGACACCCAGGGCGCCTCGTCGGCGCAGATCGATCTCACGCTCACCGACACCGAGTTCGGCGGCTTTCTCGCCGAGGCCCAGAACTTTCTCCATATCCGGCGCAAGCAGCTCCTCTCCGTCGAGGAGGAGCTGGTCGAGCAGCTGCTTCTCACCAACCCTCTGCCGCGGCCGGTCGATTTGTGGATCGAGCTGCGGATGGCGGTCGACTTCGCCGACGTGTTCGAGGTCCGCGGCGCGCGGCGCAAGCGGCGCGGCACCCTCAAGCCGCCGCAGTTCGCCGGCGATCGACTGCTGTTCGAATATCAAGGCCTCGACGGAGATCTCTATCGCACCACGGTGCGAATGACGCCCGAGCCGTCGCGCCCGGGGCCGATCGGTCCGTTCTGGCAGCTCAAGCTTCTGCCCGGCGAAGCGACGGTGCTCGAGCTGGTGGTGCAGCCCGGCCGCGGCGCGGTGCGCGATCGGATCGTCGTTCCGTTCGACGTGCGGCGCCGGCAGCTCCGCGAGGGTTATCAGCACTTCGTCGCCGGCGCGACGCGGGTCGGGTGCAGCCACAATACTTTTCAAGACGCGCTCCAGCACGACCTCGAAGATCTCGACGCGCTTCGCATCCCGCTCGCCGGCCACGATCTCTTGGGCGCGGGCATCCCGTGGTTCGCGGCGCCGTTCGGGCGCGACTCGCTCATCTCCGCGCTCGAGCTGCTCTCGATCTGCCCCGAGCTCGCGGTTTCGACCTTGCGCGCGCTCGCCGCGCTGCAGGGCACGCGCGACGATCCCTGGCGCGAAGAGGAGCCGGGCAAGATCCTCCACGAGCTCAGGCGCGGCGAGATGGCGCGCGCGGGCGAGGTGCCGCACTCGCCCTACTACGGCACCATCGACGCCACGCCGCTGTGGCTGCTCCTCCTCGGCGAGACCTGGCGCTGGCTCGGCGATCGCAAGCTCCTCGACGATCTCCTGCCCTCGGCCGAGGCCGCGCTCGCCTGGATGGAGCGCCGTCTCAGCGAGGGAAAGGGGCTCATCTATTATCAGCGCTCGACCGAGCAGGGCCTCATCAACCAGGGCTGGAAGGACAGCCGCGACGCGGTCTCTTTTCCCGACGGCGCGCTCGCCCCCGCGCCGATCGCGCTCGTCGAGGTGCAGGGCTATGTGGTGGCCGCGCTCGACGCGATGGCCGAGCTGCTGTGCGCGATCGGCCGACCGCAGCGGGCCGCCACGCTCTCGGAGCGCGCGCGCGAGCTGCGTCGCGAGATCCAAAAATCATTCTGGGTGGAGGCGACCCGCTATTACGCGCTCGCGCTCGACGGCGAAGGGCGGCAGGTGCAGACCATCACCTCGAACCCCGGCCATCTCCTGGTCACCGGCGCCGCGAGCGCCGAGGCGGCCTCGCGGATCGTCGACGTGCTGCTCGCCGACGAGATGTACTCCGGCTACGGCGTCCGCACGCTCGCGCGCGGGCAGGCGGTGTTCAACCCGCTCAGCTATCACAACGGATCGGTGTGGCCGCACGACAACGCGCTGTGCGCGCTCGGCGCCGCGCGGATCGGCCGCACCGACGGCGCGCTCCAGCTATTAGAAGGGCTGTTTCAAGCCTCACGCCACTTCCGTCACCATCGGCTGCCCGAGCTGTTCTGCGGCCTCGGCCGCGCCGAGGGCGACTTCCTCGTCCACTATCCGGTCTCCTGCTCGCCGCAGGCCTGGGCCTCGGGCTCGTTCTTTCTCCTGCTCCAGGCGGCGCTCGGCCTTCGTCCCGACGCGCCCCACCATTGCCTGGTGATCAACAACCCGCGCCTGCCCGAGTTCCTCGACTGGATCGAGCTGTCCCGCCTGCGGGTCGGCGGCTCCCGCGTCTCGCTCCACTTCTCGCGCCACGGCATGCGCACGCACGCCGACGTGATCGCCGCCGAAGGCGACCCGCTGAGGGTTCAGATCGAGCTCGATTGACGAAGCGAAAGTGCGGAGCGCGCGCCGAAGCTATTTCTTTTCGAGGCGGCTGCAGACGGTGTTGGTGATCAGGCGGGTGACCACGTACGGATCGACGTTGGCGCAGGGGCGGCGATCTTCGATATAGCCCTTTTTATCCTGGGCGACCTGCCACGGGATGCGCACCGACGCGCCGCGATCCGAAACCCCATATTTGAACTCTTTGAACGAGCAGGTTTCGTGTTTTCCGGTCAAGCGCTCTTCGATGCCGTGGCCGTAGTGCGGGATGTGCTGCGCGTGGGCCTCGCCGAGCGCCTCGGCCGCGCGCACGCAGGCGTCGTAGGAGTTGCGCATCTCCTTGGTGGAGAAGTTGGTGTGCGCGCCCGCGCCGTTCCAGTCGCCTTTGACCGGCTTCGGGTTGAGCGTCGCCGACGCGCCGTGATCCTCGGCGATCCGATAGAGCAGCCAGCGCGCCATCCACAGATGGTCGCTCGCCTCGAGCGGGCTGGCCGGACCGATCTGGAACTCCCACTGCGCGGGCATGACCTCGGCGTTGATGCCGGCGAACTTCAGCCCGGCGGCGAGGCACGCGTCCATGTGCTCCTCGACGATGTCGCGGCCGAACACCTCGTCGGCGCCGACGCCGCAGTAGTAGCCGAACTGCGGCGCGGGAAATCCGTTCGACGGCCAGCCGAGCGGCTTCACCCCGTCGAAGAAGGTGTACTCCTGCTCGATGCCGAACCACATCTCGTGGGCCTTGTACTTCTCGGCCGCCTCGGCGAGCGCGGCGCGGGTGTTGGTCGGGTGCGGGCTCATATCGGTGAGCAGCACCTCGCACATCACCAGCTTGTTGTCGCCGCCGCGCACCGGATCCGGACAGACGAACACCGGCCGGAGCACGCAGTCGGAGGCGTGGCCGACCGCCTGGTTGGTGCTCGACCCGTCGAAGCCCCAAATCGGCGGCTCCTTGCCCTTGTCGACGATCTTGGTCTTCGATCGCAGCTTCGGCGTCGGCTCGGCGCCGTCGATCCAGATGTATTCGGCTTTGTAAGCGTTCACGTCGTCCTCCTTGCCCCTTTGTCTAGCACGCGTCCCGTTTCCGAGAGGTTTCCGATCACGCCGGCGCTTTTTGCCGGTCAAAAATTTGGTTCAGCGCCGCATAGCTCAGCTCGCTGGCCAGCCCGGAAAAGTCGCCACCGTCGAGAAACTGGCGCGCCAGCCGCTCGGCGAACGCCAGGCTGGCCCGATGCAGCGCGCCGCCGACGCTCACCCGCGCGACGCCCAGCTTCTCGAGCACCGGCGGAGCGGGCGTCTTCGGCCCCGCCAAAATATTGAGCGGCCCGTCGAGCCGGCGGACCAGCGCCGCGATCGTTTCGACATCGGCGACGCCGGGCGCGAACAGGCAGTCGGCGCCCGCCTGCCGAAACGCCGAGAGGCGCCGCACCGTCTCGTCGAGCCGTCCGGCGGGCTCGCCGACCTGATGGAGAAACACGTCGGTGCGCGCGTTCACGACCAGCGGCACCCCGAGGCGCTCGGCCGCCTGACGGGCAGCCTCGAGCCGGCGCTGCTGCTCGCTCACCTCGCGGAGCGGAGTCGGCGCGCCCGGCGGAAGCCCGTCTTCCAAATTGACGCCGACCGCGCCCGCTTCGATCAGCCGGCGGATCGATTCGCCGAGCGCTTCGGGACTGTCCGCGTAGCCGGCCTCGAGATCGGCAGAGAGCGGCACCTCGATCGCGGCGGCGATGCGCGCGGTCGCGGCCAACACTTCGTCGAGCGGCGCGTGCTGCCCGTCGGGGTATCCGAGCGCGTTGGCGATCCCGCCGCTGGTGGTCGCGATCGCGCGGGCGCCGGCGCGCTCGAACAGCGCCGCGCTCGCCGCGTCCCACGCGTTCGGCAACACCAGAATCGGCGGCGTCCGGTGCAGGCTCCGGAGGGTCTCGGCTTTGGCGCGCAGCATTCGCGTCAGTATCGTTTGTCTCGGCAGCGGGTCAAGCGCGAGCGAGCCAAATCGCGCCTTTGACCCGAGGAGCGGCGGGGTGTCGTTTTCTTGGACAAACACCCAGGAAACCACCATCATCGCTTGTCTTTTTTTCGGTCGGAGGGGTTGGCGCAGAGCCTCCTGTCTTCGGTTCGGTCGCCGGATCCCGCCGTGTTTAGCGACATTTATCGTGGCATGAGAGATGCGAGGGGGAGAGCAGATGGAGAGCCGGTCGAACCCGTTTTCGGAGCTGAAGCCGCCGCTCGCGCTCGACGCCGCATTGGCCGAGGCGAGCCGCTGCCTGTTCTGTTTCGACGCGCCCTGCACCCGCGCCTGCCCGACGCACATCGATGTGCCGGCCTTCATCAAGAAGATCGCGACCGGCAATTTGCGCGGCTCGGCGCGCACCATCCTCGAGGCGAACGTGCTCGGCGCGAGCTGCGCGCGGGTCTGCCCGACGGAGGTCTTGTGCGAAGGCGCGTGCGTGATGAACGACCTGCACGCAAAGCCGATCAAGATCGGGCAGCTTCAGCGTCACGCCACCGACTGGGCGATGGCGCACGGGGTGCGGCCGTTCTCCGCCGGGCCGAAGCAGCCGGGCAAAGTCGCCATCCTCGGCGCCGGCCCGTCGGGGCTGGCGTGCGCCGCGGAGCTGACGCGGCTCGGCATCGAGGCGGTGATCTTCGAGGCGGGCAAGCAGGGCGGCGGGCTCAACACCTCGGGCGTCGCCGAGTACAAGATGACCCCCGAGTTCGCGCTGCGCGAGGTGAGCTGGCTCGTCGAGGCGGGGGTGCAGATCAAGACCGGGGTGCGGGTCGGCAGCGACCTCACGCTCGAGGAGCTCGAGGCCCAGTTCGATCGCGTGTTCGTCGGCGTGGGGCTCGGGCGGATCGGCAAGCTGGGAATTCCGGGCGACGATCTCGACGGAGTGGTCGACGCGATCGACTTCATCGCCGAGCTCAAGCTCGAGCGCGCGCAGGCCAAGGTCGGGCGGCGGGTGGCGGTGATCGGCGGCGGCAACACCTCGATCGACTGCGTGACCCAGGCCGAGCGGCTCGGCGCCGAGGAGGTCTATCTCATCTATCGGCGCGGGCCCGAGGAGATGCCCGCCTACCGGCACGAGGTCGAGCTGGCGCGCGCGTCGGGGTGCCGCTTCATCTATCTGGCGCAGCCGGTCCGGATTCTTGGGCGCGGCAAGGTCGAGGCGATCGAGCTGGCGCGGATGCGGCTCGGCGCGCCGGACGCGTCGGGCAGGCGGCGGCCGGAGCCGGTCGGAGGCGACAACCAGATCCTCGACGTCGACATGGTGATTTCGTCGACGGGGCAGAAGCCGCGCTCGGAGCTGCTCGAGCTGCTCGAGCCCAAGGGGATCAAGCTCGATCGCGGCCGGGTGGCCGTCGACGAGCGGACCATGCGGACGTCGAACCCGAGCTACTACGCGGGCGGGGACTGCGTGTCGGGCGGGAAGGAAGTGGTCAACGCGGTCGCCGAGGGCAAGCTGGCGGCGCGCTCGATCGCGGCCGACCTGCGTCACTTGTGGAAGTGAGGGGCTGATGGCCGATCTCTCCGTCAAATTCGCGGGCGTACAGAGCCCGAATCCGTTCTGGCTCGCGTCGGCGCCGCCGACCAACACCGGCGATCAGATCATGCGCGCGTTCGACGCCGGCTGGGGCGGCGCGGTGTGGAAGACGCTCGGCGAGCCGATCGTCAACGTGTCGTCGCGCTACTCGACGGTCGACTTCAACGGGCAGCGGGTGATGGGGCTCAACAACATCGAGCTCATCACCGACCGGCCGCTCGCGGTCAACCTGCGCGAGATCACCGAAGTGAAAAAGCGCTATCCCAAAAACGCGCTGATCGTGTCGCTGATGGTCGAGTCGAAGCGCGAGAAGTGGCACGAGATCGTGCGCGCGGCTGAAGGCGCGGGCGCCGACGGGCTCGAGCTCAACTTCGGCTGTCCGCACGGGATGAGCGAGCGCGGGATGGGCTCGGCGGTCGGGCAGGTGCCGGACTACACCTGCCAGATTACCGAGTGGGTCAAGGAGGTCGCCAAGACCCCGGTGATCGTCAAGCTGACGCCCAACGTCACCGACGTGGTCTATCCGGCGCGCGCGGCGAAGAAGGGCGGCGCCGACGCGGTCTCGCTCATCAACACCATCAACAGCGTGACCGGAGTCGACCTCGACACCTTCACCCCGCGGCCCGACGTGGGCGGTCGCTCGGCGCACGGCGGCTATTGCGGGCCGGCGGTCAAGCCGATCGCGCTCAACATGATCTCGTCGATCGCCAAGGATCCCGAGGTGCGGATCCCGATCTCCGGAATCGGCGGCATCGCCACCTGGCGCGACGCGGCCGAGTTCATCCTGCTCGGCTGCACCAGCGTGCAGGTGTGCACGGCGGTGATGCACTACGGGTTCCGGATCGTCGAGGATATGATCGATGGGCTCTCCAATTATCTCGATGAAAAGGGTTTTCGATCGGTCAATGACTTGATCGGGCGCTCTTTGCCGTCGGTGACGAAGTGGGAGGAGCTCGACCTCAATTACAAAATCGTGGCGCGGGTGGACCAGCAGAAGTGCATTGGCTGCGGGGTCTGTTACGTGGCCTGCACCGACGGCGCGCATCAGTCGATCGCGGCGCGCGCCGAGCACGGGCGCACCCACGTCGAGATCATCGAGGAGACCTGCGTCGGCTGTAACCTTTGCAGCCTGGTCTGTCCGGTCGAGGGCTGCATCTCGATGGTGCGCGACGACACCGGGCGGCCGCCGCTCACCTGGAAGCAGTATCAAGAAGATCCGTCGGCCCATAAACATCTCGGGCCGCATAACGCTCATTAATCGAGGCACACCATGGCGCACGAGCTGATCAAGAACTTCATCAATGGGGAGTGGGTTCCGGCCCGGTCGGGACGGACCACGGCGAACATCAATCCGGCGACCGGCGAGTCGCTCGGCGAGGTGGTGGTGTCGGGGCGCGAGGAGGCCGAGGCGGCGGTGAAGGCGGCCAAGGCGGCGCTGCCGTCGTGGCGGCGCACGCCCGCGCCGCGTCGCGCGGAGATTCTGGCCAAG
>JANWLJ010000153.1 GCA_025450955.1 Polyangium sp. (in: bacteria)
GGATCTGCACCGCCGCGTCGATGCGTCCGCCGAAGGTGTTGACGTCCAGGACCACCAGATCGTCGGGGCGCGCGTCGTCGAGCACCCGCTCGACGTAGGGCACGAGCGGGAGATCAATCTCGCCCGAGATGTCGATGACCACCGTGCGCCCGCCCGGATCGAGCGCGGGCGCGGCGGGCTTCTCGACCGCGGGCGCGGCGGCGCCGAGCAGGCCGAGCGCGACCAGGCCGAGCGCGAGCGCGGACAGCGCCCGCCAAGGGGCGCGAAAAACCTGTCGCCGTGAGCGCATCATCGGAAGCTAGCACATCCTACGAGGGGCCGGTCGGACCCTTCCCGGAAGGCGCGGCGAGGTTTCGGGGAGCTTACGGCCAGACGATGTCGGCGGCCCAGAGATCGAGCCCGCCGTGGCCGCCGGCGCGGTCGGCGACGAGAAACAGGGTCTTACAGTCGGCGGAGACCAGCGCCTGGACGTCGCGCTGGGCGGGCACGCCGATCGATCCCGATTGCGAAAGCGGCAGCGGGCTCGGCCCGTGCCACTGATCGTTCATCGAGGCGCGGGTGGCGAACTGGAGCCGGCCGCTCGTGCCGGTGGTGGACATGAGAAGGGTGTTGCCGCTCGGGGTGAGGGTCGGCGCGGCGACGTTCTTTTGCGCCACCGCGCCGATGAACGCGCCCATGTTCTTGTCCGCGTTGCCCTGCGCGATCATCGAGCCGTTCGCGCAGCCGCCGAGCGGGAAGGCGACGTAGAGCTCGCTGCCCGAGTCGTTCTTGGCGAACACCGGATCGGTGAGCGGGCAGGCCATCGCCGAGGGCGAGTGGCTGGCGGTGACCGCGAGATCGGTCGCCGAGTTGAGGGTGGCGGTGAAGAGCGAGACCAGCCCGGCGCTCGGGCCGGTGCTGCTCGCGCCGAGGAACCAATATTTCCCGTCGGAGGCGAGGGTGCCGCCGAAGAAGGTGTCGGGGATCGTCGGGCCGGTGCCGCTCACGGTCACCGCCTGGGGCGCCGCCGCCGACTTGCCGCTGAGCGCGCTGGTCTGAAGGGCGCCGGCACTGTCGAGAAAATAGATCCGGCTGTTGTCGGGGCTGACGGTGAGCGAGTGCTCGTCGCCCGCGCCGTTGACCGCGCCGAGGTTGGTGAGATGTGCGAACGCGCCCGCCTGCACCAGCGTGTCGCAGGTCGGCGCGATCGGCACCGGCGTCAGATCGTAGGGGCTGATCAGATCGGGCGCGCCGAGATCCATCGAGAGCGCGTGCACGCACAGGTTGGCGGTACGATCGCACAGGAGCCCCGACGGACAGAGAAAGCCGTGGTCGGCGTCACAGGTGAACGAGCCGTCCTTCGGGCTCGGCGAGTAGCAGCTCGCCATCGCGAGCACGAGAACCAGCGCCAAGCGTCTCAAAATCGCACCCCTTGAGGAGAGAACAGCGCCGCCGCCTTTTCGCCGGCGGTGGTGCCCGCCGAGCGCGGCTTGCGGAGGATCTCGAACCAGATCACCGCGTCGACCACCGCGAGCGCGGCGCCGACGCCGATGAACGCGTAGGCCGCGTCGGCGAGCGCCTGGCCCTGGCCGGCGCGCTCCTGCAAACCGGAGGTGTAGACCGGCGGCATCTGCACGTTGCCGTTCTGCGCGCTGGCGTCGGCGACCGCGATCCCGCCGAGCACGCCGGCGAGCACGAAGCAGCCGGCGGCCGCGCCACCGAACGCCCAGCCGTAGACTTTGGGCGGCTTGGGCAGGGTCTGGACATCGGGCGCGCCGGAGGCGGGAGCGGCGGTTCCGTCGGCGCGCGCGGTTCCGATCATCAGCGCTGCGACGAGCAGGAGCGGCAGTACGCTTTTCATGGTGCGGGCATCCTCCTCGGCATCGTCCCGTCGGAGGCCCCTCGCCTCGCGCCGCTCGGCTCGCCGATCTGGCGCACGATATACGGGCGGCTACCGCTTGACAAGCCCCAGCGCCGTCACCAGCTCGTCGTGGAGATGGCCGTTTGACGCGAGCGCCTCACCGGCATCGACCACCAGCTCACCGCCGCCGAGCCCGGTCACCCGCCCGCCGGCTTCGCGGACCAGGAGCGCGCCGGCGGCGAGATCCCACGGCTTGAGCTTCATCTCCCAGTAGCCGTCGAGCCAGCCGGCGGCCACCATCGCCAGATCGAGCGCCGCCGCGCCGACCCGCCGCACGCCCTGGCTCTTTTGGTAGAGCGCGACGAACTCGGCGAAGTTGTTGCGCGGGTCGGTCGCGTTGTCGTAGGGAAAGCCGGTCGCGAGCAGCGCGCTTCCGACGGTGGCGGTGGCGCTCACCCGCAGCCGCTCGGGGCGCGGCGACAGGCCGAGCCAGGCGCCCTGGCCGCGCTCGGCCCAAAACGACCAGCCGAGCGCCGGCGCCTGCACCACGCCCACCTCGAGCTCGCCATCCACCTCGAGCGCGATCGAGACGCAAAAGAACGGCAGGCCGTGGGCGAAGTTGGTGGTGCCGTCGAGCGGATCGATGAGCCAGCGCCGCCCGTTTTTTCCCGCGCCCGACGCGCCGCCCTCCTCGGCGAGAATGTGGTCGTCGGGAAACGCTTCGCGGATCGCGTCGACGATCAGCCGCTCGGATCGCCGATCGTACTCGGTGACCAGATCGGTCGGCGACTGCTTGTGATCGGCGACGTGGCTGCGAAACGCCGCGGCGCGGAGAATCCCGCCCGCCTCGGAGGCGATGCGGCGGGCCAGGTGCAGCTCGGTCGACATCAGCCCGACGCGGCCGGAGTGGCTTGCAGGTCGAGCACCATGGTGGTGGCCTGCGCGCTCGAAGCGCGGAACTGGCTCGAGTCGAGCACCGCGGCGTCGACCAGCTCGCGCCCGACGGTCTGAAAGCCGAATTTCTCGGCGAAGAAGTCGCTGGCGGTCTCGGTCACCAGATAGACGCGCCGCGCGCCGCGACGGCGGGCCCGCCCAAGCGCGGCATCGGCCAGCATCCAGCCAAAACCTTCGCCGCGTCGCGAGGTCGCGGTGGCGAGCGCGCGGAGCAGGCCCGCCTCGTCGTAGAGCTCCATCGCCACGCAGCCGACCACCCGCCGCTCGGCGCCCTGCTCGCGCAGCACCAACAGCTCGCCGAGGCGCTCGGCGAGATCGGGATAGCTGAGGCCGGCCTCGTCGAGCAGCTCGCGCAGCCCTGGCAAATCCTCGGTGCTCGCCGGCACCACCGCGTCGCCGAGTCGGCCGAGCAGCTTGTCGTGGATGTTGCCGAACCCGCCCGAGCTCATCACCACCACGGTGTCGCCGGCGCCCGCGTCCTCGACCACCTGCGCGACGATCTTGTCGACGTCGCCGATGTGGCGCGCCGCCACCCCGCGCCCGCGCAGATCGGCCGCGAGGCGCTCGGGATCGAAGCGATCGCCGGGCGGTGCTTTTTCCGGATGATTGACCGCGCCGATGATGATCTCGTCGGCGCTCGAAAACGCGTCGGCGTATTCGTGCTGGAACACCGCGCGCCGGCTGGTGGCCGAGCGCGGCTCGAAGATCGCGATCAGCCGCCCCTGACCGTAGCGGCCGCGCAGCGCGCGCAAGGTCTCGCGCACCGCGGTCGGATGGTGCGCGAAGTCATCGACGATGGTGACGCCCTGGGCGACGCCGCGGGTCTCCTGCCGGCGCTTGACCCCGGAGAAGCGGCGGATGCCGCGCGCGATCTCCTCGGCGGAGAGCCCGAGGTCGCGCGAGACCGCGATCACCGCCAGCGCGTTGGCGAGGTTGTAGCCGCCCGGCAGCCCGGTGTCGAAGGTGCCGAAGCGGTGATCTCGATAGGTGACCTCGAACAGCGTGCGGCCGCCGGGGCGCTGCGCGATCGGCCGGCCGATCCAGTCGGCGCCGCCCTCGGCCCGCTCGGTGACGCATTTATAGGTTTCGATCCGGCAGCGCGCCGCCTTGGCCACCTCGAGCGCGCCCGGCGAATCGGCCGCGACCACCAGGAGCCCGCTCTCGGGAATGAGCGCGACGAACTTGCGGAACGCCGCCTTGACCGCCTCGAGCGACTGAAAGATGTCGACGTGATCGAGCTCGACGCTGGTCAAGATCGCGGTCTTCGGCTGGTAGTGGAGGAACTTCGATCCCTTGTCGAAGAACGCGGTGTCGTACTCGTCACCCTCGACGACGAACAGCCCGCCCGGCTTGCCGAGGCTCCACGAGCGACCGAAATTTTGCGGCACGCCACCGACGAGAAACGACGGCTGGCGCCCGGCCGCGTCGAGCACGAACGACGCGAGCGACGAGGTGGTGGTCTTGCCGTGGGTGCCGGCCACCACCAGCGCGTGCCCTTCGCGCAGGAACAGATCTTCGAGCAGCGCCGGAAACGACGTGAGCTGGAGCTTGCGCGCCTCGGCCGCCTTGACCTCCAGGTGATCTTTGGTGCAGACGTTGCCGACCACCACCACGTCGGGGAGCCAGTCGAGGTTCTCGGCGCGGTAGCCGTCCATCACCGGGATGCCCTGCTCGGCGAGCTGGGTCGACATCGGCGGGTAGACGTCGGAGTCCGAGCCGCGCACGTCGTGGCCGGCCGCCTTGAGCAGCCCGGCGAGCGGGCCCATGCCGGTCCCGCAGATCCCGATGAGGTGGATCTTCATGTGGACGCAACGTGTTATCAGCGACGGCGCAGGCTGTCAACGCCGCCCGCTTGACTTGCTCTGCCGCCTTGGGGGACGATGGGGCGATGGCCGACTCGAAGCGGGAAAGGCGCGGACACTTCCGCGGCAAACCGCGTCCGGGGCGTCGGGTCGAGGTGCGCTATCGGGTGGCCGAGAGCGGGCACGAGCCGGTCGAGCAGCACGCCTTTACCAAGAACATCGGGATCGGCGGCGCGTTCATCTTGAGCGTCGATCCGGCGCCGCCCGGCGCCAAGCTCGAGATCGCGGTGCACGTGCCCGCCGCCGCCCGTCCGATCGAGGTGCAGGGCGAGGTGCGCTGGATCGTCGACGGCAAACACGACGAGCCGGAGCGCGAGCACGGGATGGGCGTGAAGTTCAATCCGCTCGAGGTCGATCAGCTGTTGGCACTCAACGAATACTTCGCCACCCTCACCGAAACCGTCGATCTCGACGAGGCCTGATGGAGCCGCGCCCGCTGGTGCTCGCCTGCGAGGACGAGGAGCGGATCGTCGAGCTCCTCCGCTCGTTCACCGAGCCGCTCGGGGTCGATCTGATCGCCGCCAGAGACGGCGCGAGCGCGCTCGCCCACCTGGCCGCGCGCCGTCCGGCGCTGATGATCCTCGATCTGGTGCTGCCCAACCTCGACGGGTTCGGCGTGCTCGAGCGGCTGCGGGCGCGGCCCGACCTCCAGGATCTGCCGGTGCTGGTGGTCTCGGCGCTCTCCGACGCGGGCTCGATCAAAAAGGCCTACGCCTACGGCGTGGTCGACTACGTCACCAAGCCGTTCAACGTCGATCTGCTCGACGCCAAGCTGCGGGTGTTTCTCCGCATGCACCGGATGCGCGACGATCTCGAGCGGCGCGAGCAGTTCCTCGAGCAGGTGGTCA
>JANWLJ010000154.1 GCA_025450955.1 Polyangium sp. (in: bacteria)
CACCGAGCAGCTCCTGCAGCAGCTCCAGGGATCGAACGTCGAGCTCGACCGGCGCAGCAAGGAGCTCGAAGATCGCGCGCAGCTGCTCGAGAGCCGCAACCGGGAGATCGCGCGGGCGAGCGGATCGCTCGAGGCCAAGAGTCAGGAGCTCGCGCGGGTCTCGCAGTACAAGTCGCAGTTTCTCACCAACATGTCCCACGAGATTCGCACGCCGCTCAACAGCATGATCATCCTGGCGCAGATGCTGGCGTCGAACGACGAGCACAACCTGTCGCCGAAGCAGCGCGACTGGGCGGCGACCATCCACGCGGCGGGCCGCGATCTGCTCGCGCTCATCAATCAGATCCTCGATCTCTCGAAGGTCGAAGCGGGGCGCACCGAGACCCACGTCGAGGCCTGTCCGCTCGCCGACGTGCGCGAGTTCGCCGAGCGCACCTTCCGGCCGGTGGCGCTAAAGCGCGGGCTCGACTTCGCGATCGAGATCGCGCCCGGCGCGCCGGCGTCGGTGGCGACCGATCGTCAGCTGCTCGAGCAGATCTTGAAGAACCTGCTCTCGAACGCCTTCAAGTTCACCGAGCGCGGTCGGGTCGAGCTGCGCCTTCATCGCGCGCTGCCCGGGCGCGTGTTCCGCAGCGACGTGCTGAGGCAGGCGCGGGAGGTGATCGCGTTTACCGTCTCGGACACCGGGATCGGAATTCCCGAGAGCGAGCAGGAGACCATCTTCGAGGCGTTCCAGCAGGCCGACAGCTCGATCACCCGCAAGTACGGCGGCACCGGGCTCGGGCTCACCATCAGCCGCGAGTACGCGCGCCTGCTCGGGGGCGAGCTCACGGTGCAGAGCCAGCGCGGGGTGGGGAGCACGTTCACGCTCTATCTGCCGCTCCTCGAGCCGGCGCCCGCCCAGGCGCTCGAGCCGGCGCAGCTCGCTCCGCCTTTGACGCCGGCTGCACCGACGACCGTGCCGCCCCGCGAGAGCGCCCCTTTGACACCGGCGCCGCTCACGCCCGCGGAGGTGGAGGCGCTCGCGGGCAAGAAGATCCTCATCGTCGAGGACGACGCGCGCAACCTCTACGCGACCACCGCGCTCCTCGAAAATTACGGGGTGACCGTGCTGCCGGCGTCGAACGCGCGCGAAGCGTTCGCGGCGCTCGCGGAGCATTCCGACACCGACCTCGTGCTGATGGACATCATGATGCCCGAGGTGGACGGCTATCAGGCGGCGCGGCAGATCCGCGCGACGCCTGGGATCGAGAAGCTGCCGATCATCGCGCTCACCGCCAAGGCGAGCGGCGCGGATCGAGAGCAGTGCCTGGCCGCCGGCTGTAACGACGTGGTGATCAAGCCGGCGCAGACCCGCCAGCTCGTCGCTGCGATGGTTCGCCTGCTCGGCCGGTAGCGCAGCGCTCGCGGGTCAGAACTCGCTGGTGCGGGCGCCGGGCGACGTGTTCGACCACCACGACAAGGACGAGGCGGGCGCGGGCGAGAGACTGAAGTCGAACAGCCAGAACAGGGTGAGGGTGCGGTTTCGTCCCTCGCGCGCGTAGCCGAACAGGCCGAGCAGCACGTTCCATTTCACGTCGTGCTTGCGCGGCCGCCCGAAGCTGGCGAGCGGAATGATGTTGGCGTACCAGCTCCCCTGCCTGGGGCCGAGGCCCTTCTGATAGTAGAAGTTGAGCACCTGGGTGCCGACCTGATCGTCGCGGCGCCAGTGCGAGCCGAACGGGAAGAACACGGTGGTGCGCGCGCTGCCGCGCCGGAAATCCCAGAAGAAGGGAAACGCGATGGTGGTCGAGCGCGCGCCGCCGAAGTGCCAGACGAACGGGAACACCACCACGTCGGTGCCGGGATCGTCGCCGTGGCGCTGGCGCGCCCAGGTGAGAATCGGCGGGAAGACCCACGAGACCGAGTGATAGACGTTCGAGCTATTGCGCACGAAGAAGGGCAGAAGGCCGGTGGTGCGCGACTCGGCGAAGCTGTGCACGTCGAAGAAGAGCGGCAGCCCGATGATCACCGAGCGCTCGATGCTGTGATAGCGCCAGATGAGCGGCGAATATTCTTGCAGCTCGCGGCCGTTTTCGCCGCGCCCGTCGAAGTAGAGCGGGAGCAGCATGTCGGTGCGCGCGCCGGTCACGTGATCGCGGGTGAAGTAGGCGAGCGGAAAGAGCGCGGTGGAGGAGACCTCCTCGTCGCGGCGGAGAAAGAAGGGGCCGACGTAGACCCGCTTGCCCGTCGGATAGCTCGACCAGCCGAACACCGGCGTGGCGAACACCGAGCCCAGCTTTTTCTCGTGCAAGTAGAACAGCGGGAAAATTCCCGTCGAGAAGGTGTGGTCGGGTTTCCACTTGGCGAACAGCAGCGGGAACAGGCCGAAGCGCTTCTCGTCGCCGGTGTGACCCCACCACATCGGGCCGAGCACGTTGAGCGCATAGTCGGCGGCGCTGTCGGCCTGGCGATAGTAGATCGGGGTCAGCACCTTGGAGGCGGTGCCGGTGCGCCAGGCGAACGCGAGCGGGATGAGCCCGGCGGTGTAGCCGTCGGGACGGGTCGAGCGATAAAACGGCAAGATCCACAAGTCGCTCGAGCCGAGGTGCTCGTTGTTCGCGTAAAAGAGGCCGGGCATGCCGAACCAGCGCGAGGATTTTCCGTCCTTGACCGCCTTGCCGTAGGCGAACAGCGGAAACAGCGCGGTCGAGCGGCCGCCGTCGAAGCGGCGGCGATTCCAGAACGGACCGAACAGGGTGGTGGTCGCCACCTTCGAGCGCCAGTGGAGCAGGATCGGAAAGATCGCGTCGAGCGCGAGGCCGGGCGAGCGCACCCGCCAATAGATCGGGAACACCGCGGTGTCGGTCTCGTTGCCCTCGTGGACGCGCCAGAAAAAGGGGAACTGGACGACCACGTGATAATTGGGCGCGTCGTGCCAGACGAGCAGCGGAAACAGCCAGTGGGTGCTCGAGTGAAGGAGGTTGTTTTTGCGCGAGCCGTACGGGCCGACGATCAGCGTCTCGCCGGAGGCGTCCCGCTTCCAGCCGGCGAGCGGCGCGAGCAGGAGCGAGGCGGTCTTCGAGCGGCGCAGATAGAAGATCGGGAACAGCACGTCGGTGGTGGCGTCGTGATCGCGGCCGTGAAAGAACGGGCCGAATAAAAGACGCGCGGTCTGCTGGTGCGCGTCGGCGAAGCGGAAGAAGAGCGGAAACACCACCTGGTGCGAGCGGCCGTCTTTGTTTCCGAAAAAGAGAATCGGCGCGACGCCGACGCCCCAGCCGTGCGGGCCGCGCGAGCCGTAGACCGGACCGACGATGGTGGTCGAGCCTTCGGGTCCGTCGCGGTGCCAGAAGATCGGCGGCAAGGTGGCGTAGTTGGTTTTGTCGCGGCGGCCGAAATAGAGCAGCGGAAAGAGGCCGGCGTCCCAGCCGCCGTGATGCGCGACGCGATGATAAAAGACCGGGCCGACCGCGGTGGTCGACGAGCCGGTGGCGTCGTTTCGCCAGTGGGCGAAGATTGGCGCGACCACCGCGTGGTGCTTTTCGCCCGAGCGGCCGAACATCAAGATCGGCGCGATGCCGGCGCCCCAACCGCCCTTGCCGTTCTTCGATCCCCAGCCGTAGATCGGCCCGAGAAAGCCGCCGCCCGCGCCGGGGTGGCGATGAAAGCCGGCGATCGGGAAAAGGAACTGGGTCTCGGCGTGCGCCTGCCGATCGTAGAAGCGCCAGTAGATCGGCAGAAGCGACGCGGTCGAGCCGTGCGGATCGCTCTCGTAGAAGAACGGGCCGGCGATGATCCCGCTCGAGTTGTCGTCGTGGACCTTCCAGCGGGTAAAGAGCGGCGGCAGCACCAGCACGTCGCGCTTCAGATCCGAGCGAAAGTAGACCGGCGGCGCGAGCAAGAGGAGCTGCTTTAGGTGCGCATCGTCGTCTCTCAGCCAGCCGCCGAGGATCGAGGTGATCCGCGCGTGCTTGCCGTGATCGCGCGAGGCGTACTCGAAGAGCGGCAGGACCACCAGGTTGTTGCGGCCGGCGAGCTGATCTGAGAAGTGCCACACCAGCGGAAAGATCACCCCGGTCGAGCGGCCCTCGGCCCGGTGAAAATAGGCGAGCGGGGTGAGAATGGTGCGGGTGTCTTTGGTCTCGTGATCGAAAAAGAGCGGCGCCAAAATGCGCCAGGTGTCGTCGTGGTGGCGGCGGTAATAACCAAGAAGCCCGATCACCGCCTCGGTGATGTCCTCTTTACCGTCGCGGCGAAAGCCGGAGAGGAGCGGCGGCAAGATCAGCATCCGCTCGAGGCCGCGCCGCTTCCAGATGAACAGCGGCAGCATCCCCACGCCCTCGCCGAGCGCGTGATAGGTCGTGTACCAGAAGGCGAGCGGCGGGATGATGGTGGTCGTGCCCTGGGTCTTGACGTGATAGGTGCGGGCGAAGAACGGAAACTGCACCTGGGTCTTGCCGGCGTTGTCCCACTTGGAGAAATAAAGAAGCGGGATGATGTAGCGATAGCCGGGCACGCCGCCGAGGTGGAAGTAGAACGGGATGATCCGCTTCTGCTGGCGAATCGCGGTGCAGAAGCCGTTCTCGCAGATCGAGCCGACCGCGCACTGCGCGTCCTCGGCGCAGTGGCCACCGACGGGAATCGGGGTGGCCGGGGCGGCGCGCGCCACCTGAGAGACCAGCAAGGCGGCGAGAGTTGCGACGAGGAGGCGCCCGCGCATCAGGTTAGGGCGTCATCTTCCATTCGCCGTTTTCGCGCACCAGCCGAATCTCGGAGGTCTCGACGTCGTCGCCCTTTTGGCGCTGCACCTTGAGCGTCGCCGAGCTGCCGGAGATCTTCGAGCCCTTGATCGCGAACTTCATCCCGGCGACCTCGGACTGCATCTTCTTCAGATCCTCGCCGCCCGACGAGAGCTGCTGCGCCAGCATCCCCTGATACATGAGCGCGTAGCAGTCGATCACCTTCGGCATGTCGCCCTTGATGAGCGCATCTTTGTAGCGGTTGAAGGTCTTCTCCGGCGTCGAGAACTCGGCGCGCGCCGGCGGCAGCTTGAAGGTGATCTGCTTGATCTTCGAGGTGGGCAGCTCGATCTTCTGCCCCGCCGAGGTCTCGATGGCGAAGGTGCCGTCGTAAAAATGGACGATCTTGCCGGAGATCTGCGTGTTGTCGATGAGCTGAATGACCTCGGCGCGCGCCGAAGCCGCGAGCCCGAGGCTTACGGCGATGGCGAAAGCGAGCATCCGGAGGGTGCGGTACTGCATCGAATTCTCCTCGGAAAAGCGCACCTGTTTACTGCGCAGGGCGCGCGAGTGTCAAGGTTCGACCATCATTTATGGATGCGGGTTGCCCGGAGCTAGTCGTCGGTCGGCGGCTCTTCGGCGGGCTTGGGCGGGACCTCGGCCTCGGTCTTGTGCGCCTCCATCCACTCCCAGAGGCGGGGTAGGGCGCGCTCGAGGCCGATGCCGCTTTTGCGATCGTAGGCTTCGCGGAGGAGGTGCCAGGCCTGGTCGGTGTCGCCGAGCTGAGCGTGGGCCCAGGCGGTCAGGCCGAGCAGGGCGGCGGCGCCGGTGATTCCGAGGGCCGTCTTGGCGCGCTCGTGCAGCTCGTCGGCGGGGAGGCGGTGCTCGCCCTCGGCGAGGCAGAGATAGAGCTCGGAGGTCCAGTGCTGAAGGCGCAGATAGTCGCCGGTCGGCACCACGCCGTGCTTCTGCTCCAGGCGCTGGCGCGCTTCGCCGACGCGGCCGAGATTGACCAGCGTCGTGATCTCCGCGTAGTCGACGGTGTGCGAAAACAGCGAGCGCTTGCGGCGACGGGCGTAGAGGGTCATCGCCGCGCGCTCGTGCTTGAGCGCCTCTTCGAAGTCGCCGCGGCGCACCGCGACCGAGCCGAGGTTCTGCTCGGCGAGCGCGCGCACCGCTCTCGGCACGCGCCAACCGGCGAGCACGTCTTTGAGCAGCGCCTCGGCCTCGTCGAGACGATCGTGGACGAGCAGGCGGGTCGCGCGCTGGAGCTTGAGCCCGCGGCGGACGTGCCAGCCGACGTAGGCGCCGAGGCCGACCCCGATCGCGACTCCGGGCACGCCGAGGAGCGCGCCGTAGACGACGGTCACGCCGGCGACGATCGCGCCGGCCGCGCCGTAGGAGGCGGCCTGGATCGCGCGGTA
>JANWLJ010000155.1 GCA_025450955.1 Polyangium sp. (in: bacteria)
CCTCGCCGGCGGCCGGCGCGCCGAAGCGGCAAAGACGCTCGCGGCCTTCGCCGGCTCCTACGCTCTTTACGGAGGCGAAGCCGCCGGCTACGCCCGCGCGGTCCGCGAGCTCATCGGCGAGAAATGATCGCTTTCGCTTTTATCGATAGGTGAAGCGGAGCTCGTAGTCGCAGATGTGGAAGATGTCGCCCTCGTCGATGCGCTTGTTGTCGATGCGCATCCCCTTGTAATCGATCCCGTTGGTCGACCCGAGGTCCTTGATATAGAACATCCCGTTGCGGCGAATCACCGCCGCGTGCTTGCGCGAGATGTTGCCGTCCTTGATCGCCAGATCGGACGTCTTCGAGCCGCGCCCGATGATGAACTGATCTTTGTCGATCGGGATGCGCTGGTTGTTGAACACCAGAAACAGCGTCGGGCCCGCGGCCGCTATCGGCTCGGGAGTCACCCGCGGATTCGGCGGCGCCGGGGTGGTGCGCGGCGGGCGCGGCAAGCTCGGGGGCGGAGCCGGGGCGCGGCGCGCTTCGACGGCGGCAGCGGCGGCGGCCGGCGGCGCGGGGGTCGGCGCACGCGGGCGCGGCGGCGAAGGCGGCATCACCGACGGGCCATTGGCCGGCTGCGGCGCGGGCAGGTTCTGCGACGACGGTGAGCCCGCCTGATAATTCTTCGAGCGCGCGTAGAACCGCATCGCCTCGTTGATGAGGTAATCGATGGAGCAGTCGAAGTCGTTGGCCATCTGCTCGAACGTCTCCCACAGGACGTCCCGGCAGTAGAAATGGCGCATCGTCTTCTTACTCTGGTCCATCACTCCTCGTCGCTACGGTTTGGCCTGCAAGCTCTGGGCGGCGGCTCGCGCTTCGGATCCCAGGGTCGCGCCGCCCGAGAACCCCTTCAGCTTTGTACCATCTTTCTCGAGCGGAGTGAGCGCGCTCGCGTCGGCGGCCCGCCCGACGAGCGCCAACGCCCGCACCGCGGTCACCTTGGCCACCCAGCTCTTCGATCCCAGCTCCGTCTTCAGCGCCGGGATCGCCGGCGCGCCGAGGAGCGACAGAGCGTGGACCCCGTAGCTGTCGAGATCGTCTTTGGAGTAGCCGCGGCTCGCCGGCAGCGCCTCGAGCACCGGCGCGACCGCCGCCTGTTTGCCGGCCGCGAGCGCCGCCTCGACGGCGCGCCACCTCACCAGCTCCTCGGACGAGGACATCAGCTTGATCAGCCCCGGCACCGCACTCGGGCCGACCTTCTCGGCCAGCTCGAAGGCGGCGTCGCGCGACTTGGGATCGGCCTTGCGATCGCCGGCCAGCCGCAGCGCCGCCGCCACCACCGTCGGATCTTTTGCGAGCGAGCCGGCCGGCGCGCCCTGGGCCAGCGCCTCGAGCGCGCGCGCCCGCACCGACTCGGGGCCGTGCTCGGCCTGGTCGAGCAAAAACGCGCTCGCGTGCGAGCCGCCGATCGAGGCGATCGCCTTGAGCAGCCCGTCGGAGATGTCGTGGGTGCGGGTGGCCGATTGGCGCGCGGTCGCCACCAGCGCGTCGGCGGCGCGCGCCCGCGAGGCCGGATCGGCGATGCGCCCGAGCAGGCTGGCCGCCTCGAGCTGGTTCGGCTCTTCGCGGCCCGCCTGCGCCGCGGTGCCCGGCGACAGGAGCTCGAGCAGCCGCGGCACCGCGCGCGCGCCGATCGCAGTCAAGATCTTGTCCGAGCTCTGCCCGCCCTGCTGCAGCCGCGCGACCAGGTCGGCGGTGGTCCAAGCGATGAGCGCGTCGTCGAGCGGCGCGAGATCGACCGGCGCGGCGTCGGAGCGCAGCTCGAACAGGGCGTCCTTGGCCTCGCGCTCGACCCGGGTGGTCTCGGCGCCCGGCGGCGCGGCGGCGAGCTTGGCCAGAAGCGGCACCGCCTCGTGCACCACCGGCTGCCGCTCGGCGGCGGGCGCGGCGCGCAGATCCCGAAGCGCGTCGTCGGCCATCCCGATTTCGACCAGCGCCGTGAGCGCCTGGGCGCGCAGCGACGGCGCAAGCGACGACTGCTTGACCGCGTCCCTGAGCTTGCCCGGCCCGCGCTCGGTGTCCTTCCACCGCGCGATCTTCTCCGGAGTGACGTCGCAGGCGGTGAGCTGGGCCCCCGCGAGCACCAGCAGGACTCCCGCGAGGAGTGTCGGCAGGCGTGGCACGCGAGCGGCAGAATAACACGGCAAGGCCTTTTGCCGTCAAGGGTTTCTCCCTTTGATGACACCTTGGTATATCCTGGTGGCCCTCGTGATCTCCCTCTGGCGCCGGCTTCTGAACCTCACGATTGCGGTCGCCCTGGCGAGCTGGCCCCTCGCCGCGCACGGCTATCCGCTGCTCGCGCCGAGGCCGGTTCCGGATGCGATCGCCGGACCGACCGATCCCGACGTGGCGGCGGTCTTCTACAATCCCGCCGCGCTCGGCCCGTTGCGCGGCCTGCACCTGCGCCTCGACGGCGGCGCGCGTCTATATGAAGGATCCATTGATCGCAACGCGGGCGGCGCGGGCTCCTCGACACCGATCAACTGGGCCGATCCGATCTCGTTCGCCGGCGTGTCGTGGGATCTCGACACCGACTCGTTCACCGTCGGGCTGGCGGTCTACACGCCGTTTTCCGATCTCACCTCCTACGGCGACTCGCCGGTCCGCTATCACGCGATCGGCAGCACCTCGATGGTCTTCGAGCAGGCGGCGGCGGCGGCGTTTCGCGTCTCGGGCCGGTTCTATGTGGGCGCGAGCGCCAACTTCGCCGAGGAGTGGCTCGACTACACCTACGCGCGCGACGCGGCGATCTACGGCGGCTCGGCGGGCGTCGCGCAGCCCGGTGGCCTCTGCGGCGCTCAGCCGTGCGGCTATGAAAATCCGCTCGCGGCGCAGACGCTCCGGCTGCGCGGCTTCGGCTGGGGCGTCGGTTTTTCCGTCGGAGTGCTGGCGCGGCCGATCGATCGACTGTGGCTCGGGCTCTCCTATACCAGCCACATTTTCAATCCGGGTCAGGGCGGCGATTTTCCGCTCGGCGACACGCTGCGTCCGCGGGTAAAGCCCGCGCCCGGCGAAGGCGCGGTGTGCCCCGATCTCTCGCCGTCGAGCTCGAACACCTGCCGCGCCGGCGATCGCGTCACCACCTATATCCCCGACATCCTCCAGCTCGGAGTGCGCATCGAGGTCGATCCCAAGGTCGATATCGAAGGGCAGGCGCGCTGGGTTCATTACGGCGAGCGGCAAAACCTCGACGTCGCGCTGCAGGGTGGAGACTTGGCGAACCTGGCGCACTCGACCGCGACCGCGATTCCGCCCGAGCTGCTGCTCGACCGCGGCCTCACCGACGCGTGGGGCTTCGAGGTGAGCGGGCGCTGGAAGCTCGGCCGATCTTTGCGGCTCTCGCCGTCCCTGTTTTTCGAGACCTCGGCGGTGGAGTCGGGCGCGGTCAACGCGGCGTCGATCGACGCGCCGAAGCTCGACCTCACCCTCACCGCCGAGTGGCACCCGGTCAAGCACCTGATGCTCGGCGCGCACGTCGGCGCCACCGGCTACATCCTCGGCGAGGCGGGACAGAGCTTCGATCCCAAGGCCGAGGTGGCGTGCGTCGACGCCGGCTACGCCCTCTCAGCTTGCGGCGCGGCCAATCGCGGCGATGGGCTACCGTCGGCGGCCGGGCGCTATACATTGTTCGTGGTGCACGTGGGCGGCGCGATCGGCGTCGATTACTGAAAGACGAGGACCGATAAAGATGACCACCCTGCTCTCGGAGCATCCGTTCGGCGCGCGCCTGACCGTGCGCTTGCACCGGCTCGACAACGGCCTTCAGGTGCTCCTGCTCGCCGATCGATCGGCGCCGGTCATCGCCTATCAAACCTGGTTCTCGGTCGGCTCGCGCCACGAAAAGGAGGGCACGACCGGCATCGCGCATCTGTTCGAGCACCGGATGTTCAACCAGACCGAGTCGCATCCGCCCGGCGAGCTCGATCGGATGATGGAGTCGGCCGGCGGCGACACCAACGCCGCGACCTGGGTCGACTGGACCTACTATCGCGACAACCTGCCGCGCGAGGAGCTGCCGCTCGCCGTCGAGCTCGAGGCCGATCGGATGGCGCACCTGGTGCTCGGGAGCGATCAGGTCGAGTCCGAGCGCGAGGTGGTGGCCAACGAGCGGCGCTTTCGCGTCGAGGACGACGTCGACGGGTTTTTGAACGAGGAGCTCTACAAGCGCGCGTTCGAGGTGCATCCCTATCACTGGCCGACCATCGGCTGGATGCGCGACATCGAGGCGATCTCGATCGACGACTGCCGCGCGTTTTACAAAACCTATTACGCGCCCAACAACGCGCTGGTGGTGCTGGTCGGCGACTTCGAAGAGGCCGAGGCGCTCGCGCTCATCGAGGCGCGCTACGGCAAGTTGCCGGCGGCCGAGATCCCGCCCGATGTGGCGCCGCCCGAGCCGCGGCAGGCGGGCGAGCGGCGCGCGATCTTCGAAAAGCCGGTGACCGCCGACAAGCTGCGCATCGGCTACAAGTCGCCGCCGATGCCCGACGACGACTACCTCGCGCTCGAGGTGCTGTCGGAGATTTTGTTCGGCGGCAAGTCGTCGCGCCTCGAGAAGAAGCTGGTCGCCGACACCGAGCTGGCCTCGTCGACTTCGGCCTCCCCGGCGCCGTTTCGCGATCCCGGGCTGTACGAAATTTCGATCACGCTCCAGCGCGGCCACGCCGCCGAGGAGGCCGAGCGGCTGATCTACGACGAGATCGAGCGGATCAAGCGCGCGCCTTTGCACCCGGGCGAGCTCGAGACCGCGCGCACGCGCCTTTCGACCCGGCTGTGGCGCGAGCTCCGGTCGCACGCCGGACGCGCCGAGGCGCTCGGCCACTATCACACCACCTGCCGCGACTACCGGCGCCTGTTCGCGGTGCCCGAAGCGCTCGAGCGGGTGAGCGAAGCCGACATCAAAAAGGTGGCCGAGCGATATCTCGATGAGGCGCAGCGCACGGTCTTGATTGCGCGGCCGAGCGGCGAGGAGCAGTCGTGAGCGCGGAGCTGAAGGTGAGCCGGCTCATCGTGGAGGAGAACCACGACCTGCCGCTCGTGCGCGCGCACGTGGCGCTGCGCACCGGCGCCGGCGACGATCCCGCCGCCGAGGACGGCCTGGCCAACTTCGCCACCGAGCTGATGGCGCGCGGCGCGGGCGGACGCACCCGCGCGCGGCTGGACGCCGCCTTCGACGCGCTCGGCGCCACCCTCGAAGTGGTCACCGACTCCGACAGCACCAGCTTCGAGGTGACGGTGCTGCGCGAAAAGCTCGACGAGGCGCTGGCGCTGATCGCCGACGTGCTCCTCCGTCCCGACTTTCCCGCCGACGAAGCCGACAAGCTGCGGCGCGAGCTCAAGGCCCAGCTCGACGAGCTGCGCGACGACGACGGCCAGCTCGCCCGCCGCTTCTTCACCCGCGCGCTCTACGGCGAGCACCCCTACGGCCGGAGCGTGATCGGCTCGGAGGCCACGCTCGATCGGGTGACCGTCGAGACCGCGCGCGCCTGGCACGCGGGCGCGCTCCACGCGGGCAACCTGGTGGTCGGCTTCGCCGGCGATCTCGCGCGCGACGCGGCCGAGCGCGCCTGCCTCCGCAGCTTCGGCGAAATCCCCAGCGGCGCAGCGCACAACACCGCGCGGCCCGATCCCCCGCCGGTGCGCGGGCTGCGCGTCACGCTCGTCGACAAACCGGATCGCACCCAGTCGCAGATCCTGTTCGGCCAGCCGGCGCCCAAGTGGGGAACGCCCGACTACACCGCGCTCAAGGTCGCCACCTGCGCGTTCGGCGGCACCTTCACCGCGCGCCTGATGAACGAGGTGCGATCGAAGCGCGGCCTCTCCTACGGGGCGAGCGCTCGGCTCGGCGGCGGGCGCGGCCGGCGCGCGCTGGTGATGCACGTTTTTCCGTCGCTGACCCAGACCGCCGAGACGCTCGAGCTGGTCTTGCGCCTCTACCGCGAGTGGGTCGAAGGCGGCATCACCGAGGACGAGCTGGCGTTCGCCAAGGGCTATCTGTCGCGCAGCTTCGCCTTCAGCCTGGCCACGCCCGAGGACCGGCTCGATCTGCGCGCCACCTTGGAGCTCGCTGGGCTGCCGGCCGATTACGCGGACAGCTACGTAGAGCGCATTCGCGCGGTGACGCTCGACGAGACCCGGCGCGCGCAGGCGGCCCATCTCACTTCCGGCGATCTCGAGATCTGCGTGGTCGCCAGCGCCGAGGAGCTCTTGCCGCTCCTCGACAAAGCCGGCCTGACCGCCCGGCTCTCGATCGAGACCGTCCCGTTCGACTCGTACTGAGCGGCGCCCGACCTATTTTCGATCCCTGGAAGTCGATGGAGCCGCTCTCGCGCCACTGGTGGGTGTTCCTTCTGCGCGGCCTGTTCGCGCTC
>JANWLJ010000156.1 GCA_025450955.1 Polyangium sp. (in: bacteria)
AAGGGCCGCGAGATCAACGTCGGCGTCCTCGACGACGAGGCGCTCGGCGAGGTCGAGATCCGCCCCGCCACCGAGTTCTACGATTACGAGGCCAAGTACCTGCGCGACGACACGCAGTATCTGGTGCCGGCGCCGCTCGACGAAGAACAGCGGCGCACGCTCCACTCGCTGGCGGTGCGCGCGCACAAAGCGCTCGGCTGCGCCGGCGCCACCCGTGTCGACCTCATCCTCGCCGAGAGCGGCCGCGCGGTCTGCCTCGAGATCAACACCCTGCCCGGCATGACCGACCATTCGCTCCTGCCGAAGATCGCCGCCCACCGCAACATGGACTACGCCAACCTCGTCGAGCGCATCTTGGAAACCGCCGCCCTGCACTCCTGACCTCGTCAGAAAAGTCCAAATTTTTGCGCCGGGATCGGGGTGGGCCTACAAACGTAGACTATGGTCCCCAAGTCACGTCAGCGTGCGCGTCCGGCGGGGTTCCGCTGGCCGTTCGGCCGGCGCGGCAATCGGCGGATCCGGCTCACCAGCTCACCGTCGCTGCCGCCGGTCGCCGGAATCGCGCGCAGCGCGGCGGGCGGGATCAAGCGGCACGCGGCGAGCTGGCTCCTCTGCGCGCTCTTGCTCGCGCTCGGCGGCGCCGGATTTTTGGCGCAGCGCTTTTTGACCCGTTCGCCGCACTTCGCGGTCAAGACGGTGCGCTTCTCGCCCGGAGGTGGCGTGTTCGCGCATCTCACCGACGCCTCCTTGCGGGCGCGCGCCGGCGTTTCGCTCGGGGAGAACCTGTTCGCGGTCGATCTCGACGCGGTCGCGCGCGATCTCGCGCAAGATCCCTGGGTGCGCTCGGCGCACGCGCGGCGCGAGCTGCCCTCGACGGTGGTGGTCGAAGTTTCGGAGCGCCAGGCGGCGTGCGTGGTGGCGCTCGGCGCGCTCTATCTCGCCGACGCGAGCGGAGCGGTGTTCAAGCGCGCCACGCCCGAAGAGGCGGCGGCGCTGCCGGTGGTGACCGGGATCGCCCGCGACGACTATCTGGCCGAGCCCGCGTCGGTGAGGGGCCAGCTTCGCGACGCGCTCACGCTGCTCGCCGAGTGGCAGAAGGTGCCGACCCGGCCCGCGCTCGGCGAAATTCATTTCGATCGGCTGCTCGGCGCGACCGCTTATGCCGCCAAAGGCGAGCTCGGGGTGCGGCTCGGCGCCGTCGACGCGACGCTGCCGGCGCGGCTCGACCGCTTCGACGTGGTTGCCGCGGCGCTCGCGCGTGAGGGCGCGCAGCCGCGTTTCATTTATCTCGACAACCGCGCGCGGCCGGACCGGGTGACGGTCAAGCTGGCCAGCCCGGCGCCGACCGACGTGGCCCACGCGATGGCCCTGGCGAATCAGAAATCGGAGACATGATGGCGAAGCGAGAAGAGCTGGTCGTCGGCCTCGACATCGGCACCACCAAGATCGCCGCGTTGGTCGGCGAGATCACCGACGATGGTCTCGACATCATCGGCGTCGGCACCCACCCGTCGACCGGCCTGAAGAAGGGCGTGGTGGTCCACATCGACGAGACGGTGCGCTCGATCCAGCGCGCGGTCGAAGAGGCCGAGCACATGGCCGGGGTGGAGATCACCTCGGTCTATGCCGGGATCGCCGGAGCGCACATCAAGTCGCTCAACTCCCAGGGCGTCTGGGCGGTGAAGGACAAAGAGGTCAAGGAGAGCGACATCGCGGCGGTGCTCGAGCAGGCCAAGGCGATCAACATTCCGCAAGACCGCCAGATCCTCCACGTGCTGCCGCAGGAGTACACCATCGATCATCAGGACGGGATCAAGGAGCCGCTCGGAATGTCGGGCGTGCGCCTCGAGGCCAAGGTCCACCTGGTGACCGCGTCGGTGTCGAGCGCGCAGAACATCATCAAGTGCTGTCACCGCTGCGGCCTTCAGGTCGCCGACGTGGTGCTCGAGCCGCTCGCGTCGGCCGAGAGCGTCTTGCACGATGACGAGAAGGAGCTCGGGGTCGCGCTCATCGACATCGGTGGCGGCACCACCGACGTGGCGATCTTCTCCGACGGCGCGATCGTCTACACCGGGGTCTTGCCGGTCGGCGGCCAGCAGCTCACCAGCGATATCGCCTACGGCCTGCGCAGCCCGTCGTCGGAGGCCGAGCGCATCAAGCACAAGTACGGCTGCGCGATGATCTCGATGGTCGGCGACGAAGAGATGATGGAGGTTCCGTCGGTGGGCGGCCGGCCGGCGCGCCAGCTCCGGCGGCAGTCCTTGTGCGCGATCATCGAGCCGCGCGTCGAGGAGATCTTCATGCTGGTCAAGCGCGAGATCGAAAAGTCGGGCTACGAGGACAAGCTGGCCTCGGGCGCGGTGATCACCGGCGGCTCGACCATCCTCGAGGGCACCCCCGAGCTGGCCGAGCTCGTGCTCGGAATGCCGGTGCGTCGCGGGCTGCCGAAGGGCGTGGGCGGCCTGGTCGACGTGGTCAAGACGCCGTCGTACGCCACCGGCGTCGGCCTGGTGCAGTACGGATTCAAGAACCAGGGGATCCGGCACTTCGACGGCTCCGACGACAAACACACGGTGTGGCGCCGCATGCGCGCCTGGTTCGGTGAGGTGTTCTAGCCGTGCCGCACGAGCCGCATCACCACCACGGCAACCCCGAAGATCTCACCGCCTACCTCGCCAAGCTGGATTCGCCCGACCGCGACGAGTGGCAAAAGCCCGACGAGGTCCTGCGCGCGATCGGGATCCGCGCCGGCCAGACCGCGTGCGAGATCGGCGCCGGCTCCGGCTACTTCACCCTCAGGATGGCGGCGCAGGTGGGTGCGGGCGGCCAGGTGTTCGCCGTCGAGGTCGAGCCGCGCCTGCTCATCGTGCTGCGCGACCGGCTGGTCGCGGCGGGCGCGCGCAACGTCACGCCGGTGCTCGGGCTCGATGCCGATCCGCTCCTGCCGCGCGCGAGCTGCGATCTGATCTTGATCGTGAACACCTTCCACCATTTTTCCGACGGCACCGCCTACCTCAAGCGGCTGGTCGAGGCGCTCAAGCCGGGCGGGCGGCTGGTCAACATCGACTTTCACAACCGCGAGACCCCGGTCGGTCCGCCCGTCGAGCACCGCATCAACCGCGCGGTCTTTCTCACCTACGCGCGCGCCGCCGGTCTCAAGCTCGCCGGCGAGCACGAGCTCTTGCCGCATCAATATTTTCTGGTCCTCGAACCGCGATAGCGCGCTGACCGCTGCGCGCCCGCGCAGTGATTTTTTCGTCTCTCGTGAAAATAAGTCCGGCAAAAAATTTGACCCGCCCGATCCACCACGGAAAATGGGGTTACCGTGAGGAGGTAGCGAATGGCGCTCCTGGAGTTCGATGACGAGCCGAGCAACCGCGCCAAGATCAAGGTGATCGGCGTGGGCGGCGGAGGCGGCAACGCGATCAACACCATGATCGAGTGCCGCTTGGAGGGCGTCGACTTCATCGTCGCCAACACTGATATTCAGGCGCTCGAGTCCAATCAGGCGCCGATGAAGATCCCGCTCGGCGGCGAGCTGACCAAAGGGCTCGGCGCGGGCGCCAACCCCGAGATCGGCCGCAACGCCGCGCTCGAGAACATCACCAAGCTCACCGAGGTGCTGTCCAACGCCGACATGGTGTTCGTCACCGCCGGCATGGGCGGCGGCACCGGCACCGGCGCGGCGCCGATCATCGCCCAGGTCGCGCGCGAGTGCGGCGCGCTCACCGTCGGCGTGGTGACCAAGCCGTTCGGCTTCGAGGGGCGCAAGCGGCGCAAGCAGGCCGAGGAGGGGATCATCGCGCTGCAGGCGGCGGTCGACACCCTCATCACCATCCCGAACGATCGGCTGCTCTCGGTCGCCGGGCAGAAGACCACCATGCTCGACGCCTTCCGCAAGGCCGACGACGTGCTCTTGAACGCTGTTCAAGGCATCAGCGATCTCATCACCATCCCCGGCCTCATCAACGTCGACTTCGCCGACGTGCGCACCATCATGAAGGACATGGGCCGCGCGCTCATGGGCACCGGCCGCGCGGTCGGCGAACGGCGCGCGCTCGAGGCGGCGCAGCAGGCGATCTCGTCGCCGCTGCTCGAAGACGTGAGCATCACCGGCGCGACCGGCATCCTCATCAACATCACCGGCGGCCCCGACCTCACGCTCTTCGAAGTCAACGAGGCCTCGACGCTGATTCAGGAGGCGGCCCACGAGGACGCCAACATCATCTTCGGCTCGGTGATCGACGCCAACCTGATCGACGAGGTGCGCATCACCGTGATCGCCACCGGCTTCGACGCGATCCAGGCGATGATGGGCGATCCGCAGCCGATCCCGGTCGAGCGTAAGCGCGCGACCCAGATCGCGATGCCCTATATCCGTCCGGCGCCGCAGCCGAGCGTGGAGCTCAAGACCCAGTCGAGCCTGCGCGAGCAGCCGCTGCGCCCCGACCAGACGCCGGTCACCGCCCCGATGCGCACCGAGATGCGCGCCGAGCGCCCCTCGCAGCCGTCGATGCCGGCCGTCGCGGTCCCGCGCCCGCTCGCCGGCGCCCTGTCCGGCGCCGAAGAGACCGAGCTCGATATCCCGGCGTTTCTGCGCCACCCCGCCCGCACCATCGAATAACCGCGATCGGCCGCATCTGCCGGCCATCTCGCGGCGTACCTCCTCGCACTCTCGGTCACGGGCCAGAGCCTGCTCCCTCGGTCGCTCCGGGCGTGCGCCACGATCTGGCTCGGCAGCTGCGACCTCCTTGGTCGGCTTTGAGGCCCAGAAGCGCGATTCTCGGTAGCGCTGGGTACAAGGATCTGCCAGCGCTCGTGCGAGCGCTGCGATCTAGGACGCGGTTGAACAGCAGCGACACGTCGGGTAAGAGGGAGCCGAGCCAATGCGGGTCTTAATCTTCTGCACCGTGATTTTGGGTGGCATCACTGCTATCGCGCAGCCCGTCTGCAAGACGAGCCAATTGCCCGTGAATACAAAGTGCATTGACGTACCGAGCGATTCGACAAAGTGGCTTTCCTTCTACGAGCATCATTGCAATCGAGGCACCATCGAAGCTTGTCGACGGGCTGGGGACCTGCTTTCGACTCCGGAAAATGCGCGCATCGTCACTGCGAACCCAGGCCGCGCTGCAGAGTTGTTTCGGCGTGGATGCGACAAGGGCGACGCAGATTGCTGCGGGAATTTGGGGTGGATGCTGATCGAGGGACACGGGATCGAGCGCGACGAAGAGCAAGGACTCAAGTTAATCGAGTCGGCCTGTGGTCGCGGCGGGGCGACGGCATGTAGCACACTCGGATATTTCTACGATCATGGGCAATACGTCGAGCAGAACGTGACTCGCGCGAATGAGCTATTTGAGCGCTCATGCCGAGCGCACGACAGAAATGGTTGCTTCAATCTCGGAATGGCGTACTTCAACGGTCGGGGCGTTCCGCGTGATCTCGTACACGCAGCCGACCTTGTTCGTACGCCCTGCGATGAGGGACTCGCCAAGGCGTGCACTACGCTTGGTTCAACGCAGATCGATGGTGTAGCACCCGATGCGGAACATTGGCCGCACACCGCCGTAGAACTATTTCGACGAGGTTGTTCTGGAGGCGACCCGAGCGGATGTTACATGCTCGGCACATGGTACCTGTATACCTCAAACGATAAACGCGATTACAAGTACGCTGCTTCGTTGCTGGAATCTGCTTGCAAGAGTGGCGAGATTCGCAGCTGCCATGGTCTTGCGGTGATCTATCGAGACGGATTAGGCGTCCCACGTGATGGGCAACGCGCACTCACTCTCTTTGGAGAGATGTGCGAGAAGAATCCGGCATCCGATGACGGCTGCGTGGATCTTGGAGCGATGTACCGCGATGGACTTGGAGTCAAGGCGGATGCGGCGCTTGCGGTCAAAGCATATCGTCGCGGGTGTGATGCCGGGGACATGTCGAGCTGCAACGAACTGGGATCTGGATATTATTTCGGTCGTGGAAT
This sequence comes from Polyangium sp. (in: bacteria), assembly GCA_025450955.1. GTDB lineage: Bacteria > Myxococcota_A > Polyangia > Palsa-1104 > Palsa-1104 > JANWLJ01. Next base: position 5,987 of record JANWLJ010000156.1, read on the forward strand.
AGAGCGTGACCCTTCCCGCGGAGTTGAGCTTTTTCGTCGAGCCTGCAGTGCCGGCATACTGGCAAGCTGCACGAATCTTGGCGTCGCGCTGATCGAAGGAAGTGGCACGAAGCG
>JANWLJ010000157.1 GCA_025450955.1 Polyangium sp. (in: bacteria)
GGCGCCTGCGACATCGACTCGGTCCCGCCGGTGAGCACGATCTCCGCGTCGCCGAGGAGGATCTGCTCGGCGCCCGAAATCACCGCCTGAAACCCGGAGCCGCACAGCCGGTTGAGGGTGAGCGCCGGCGACGGAATCGGCGTGCCCGCGCGCAGCCCGACGTGACGCGCCAGATAGATCGCGTCGGCCGCCGCCTGCTGCACGTTGCCGAAGATGGTCTGCTCGACGTGCTTGGGATCGAGGTTGGCCTGCTCGAGGGCGGCCTTGGCCGCGACCACCGCGATATCGGTGGCGGTGTGATCCTTGAGCGACCCACCGAACGCGCCAAAAGCGGTGCGCTTGGCCCCGACGATCCAGATCTCGCGCGACAGGTTTTTCATGGGCCCCAACTCCTATCAGGGTGGCCGGCGGAACGTCAAACCCAGATTGAGTATCGCGCCCGACGGGCAGGGCGGCAACGCTACTTGCGAAACATCCCCTTCTCGTACGCGACGATCTTGCCCGCCACCGCCGAGGCCGCCACGCTGAGCGGCGAGGCGAGATAGAGCTGCCCCGGCCCCGAGCGGTTCTGATAGTTGCGGTTGATCGCCGAGATCGAGATCTGCTGCGGGCTCGACGACACGCCCGGCCCGCAGCCGATGCAGGCGCCGCAGCCGGGCGGGATCACCTTGACCCCCGCCTCGGCGAACAGCTCGAGGTAGCCCTGCTTGCGCGCGTACTCCTCGACTCCCTTGGAGCCGAACTGAATGTAGAACTCGACGCCGCTTTGCACCTTGCGCCCGGACTCGAGCGCCTCGCGCATCACGCGCGCGTACATATCGATGTCGTCTTCCTTGCCGGCGGTGCACGAGCCGCCGTAGGCGATGTCGATTCCCACCTCGCCGAGCTCGTTGATGTACGCGCCGTTGGTCGGATCCGACGGGATCCCCTTCTGCGCGTCGCCCGGCGTCGCCACCATCGGCCGGATCGTCGACAGATCGATCGTGTGCACCCCGCCGCCGTAGTGCGCGCCGGGATCGGGCCGGACGATCTTGGCCCGCAGCTTGGCCGGATCCACTCCTGGCCGACGCTCGGCCAGCCACTCGATGCACGCCTCGTCGCACTCGACCACTCCCGCCTTGGCCGAGCACTCGGTCGCCATGTTGGCCAGGGTGGCGCGCTCGTCGGGCGAGAGCGTCTTCAGCCCCGGCCCGCCGAACTCCATCACCCGGTCGAGCGTGAGCTGCTCCTTGGCGTGATGGGCCAGGATGTAGAGCATCACATCCTTGGCGGTCACCTCGGGCCGAAGCTGTCCAGTGAGCTCGAAGCGGATCGTCTCGGGCACCACCACGAAGGTGAACCCGGCGTGAATCAGCGCCGCGTACTCGGTCGCGCCGACTCCGTAGGCGAGCGCGCCCACCGCGCCGCCCATGCAGGTGTGGCTGTCGGTGGCCTGGATGAAGTCGCCGGGATCGATCAGCCGCTCGCGCGCGACCGTGTGACAGATGCCGGGCGACACGCCGCCCGAGGCCGAAAAATTCTGCACCCCGGTGTGGCGCTGAAACGCGCGCTGCAGATCGCGCAGCACCTGAATCTTCGGCGAAAAGGGCGCCATCTTGGCGACCCCGTCGGCGTAGATCAGATGATCTTCGAAGACCGCGAACTTGGACGGATCGGCGACGCGGTACTCGGGCCCGTACTCCTCCTCGAGGAACGCGTGCACCTGCGCGGTGGTGTACTCGTGCGAGTAGCCGCCGTCGACGCGCACGCACACCGCGTCGCCCGGCTCGACGTACGCTGGCGCCTCGGCATCGACCACGTGGCCGGCGAGGATCTTCTCCGCCATCGTCATCGGCCGAGGCGGGCGCGCCGGCCGGGCGAGCGAGACCTCGCCGCGCGCATAGGCCTTGGTGAAGTTGAACAGCCCGCCGTGCTCGATGATCTGGCGGGTCAGCGGATCCCAACCTTCGGCGAACTCGGCGAGCGCGATGCGCTCTCCCGCCTGCAGCCGGAGCAGCAGCGCGTGATCGCCCATCAGCACGCCCTGGTTGATGTTGTTGCGCGCGTGAATCGGCGCGAACGAGGCCGCGATCGCGACCCGGATGCCCGACCACTTCTCGGCCTGCACCGCCGTCTCACGTGAGCTGCCCACGCCCTTGCGCTGGCCCGAGACGATCACCTCGAAGTTGCCGGCGATGAGCGCGCCCTCGGGAAACAGCCGGTCGCCGGAGATGGTCATTCCGGCGTAGGCGTTCTTGGCGATGTCGGCCGGGCGCCAGTCGAAGCAGGCCCAGTTCGGAGTCATCGCGTCGGTGTTGACGTCGTCGAGCAGCTCCTCGACCGTCAGGTCCTTCATCGACAGATTGAGCTCGCCGCGAAGCTGGCGACGGATCAGCGCCGGGTCCTTGGTCAAAAACAGGACCCGCTTACCGGGCTCAAGCGCGATGGCGTCGGTCGGCTTCATCGACATGCCTCGGAGGGGATGGGCTTGCGAAAGTAACAAGTAATGATCGCGAGCGTCAACGGCAATCTCCTGCCGAATGTACCTATGATGACAACAGTTTGCAGCGGTTCAACCAAAGCGTTACCATGCCGCATGGCGTCGGGGAGCGATCTGGTATTGGTGTTGGATTTCGACGGCACGGTAACCGATCGCGACATCGGCGACGAAATTTGCGATCGCTTCGCGCCTCCGAGCTGGCGCGAGATCGACGCCGCCTGGGTGCGCAGCGAGATCTCGCTGCCCGAGGCGCAGCGGAAAATGTGGGCCGAGGTTCGCTGCCGCCGCGACGAGGCGATCGCTCACGCGCGCGCCATCGGGCACCTCCGGCCGGGGCTCGACGAATTGCTCGACCGCGTCGATCGCTCGGGCGGCGCGACCTGGCTCGCGTCGGGCGGCTTCGACTTCTACATCGAGGCGCTGCTCGACGGGAAGATGGCCCGCTTTGGCCAGGCCTGGTTCAACGCCACCCGGTTTGTCGACGGCGGAATCGAGGTCGACTTTCCGCACGCTCAGCTCGCCTGCGGCCGCTGCGCGGTGTGCAAGGGTCGGGTCTGCGAGCGCGCCCGCGCCCTGGCGCGGCGGGTGATCTTCGTCGGTGACGGCGCTTCGGACCGCTGCGCGATCGGCTGCGCCGACGAGCTGTGGGCGGTAAAGGGCTCGCTCCTCGCGCGCGCGTGCGCCGAGCGCGGCGCTCCACACCGCACCTTCACCCGGCTCGACGAGATCGAAATTATCGCGTGACCGGCGCGCAGACGCCGCTCGTGCAGGCGTCGCTGGCGGCGCAGCCGGAGATCATCGCGCCGGTGGTGCAGGCCTGTCCGGCGTCGAAGAACGGCGTGCAGACGCCGCTTGCGCCGGGCGCGAGACCGACGCAGGCGAGCCCGTCCTGGCAGCTCGTCGGATCGTCGCAGGGCGCGCCCGATTTTTGGAGCTTGGCGCAGACGCTCGTCGCGTCGCAGTACTGATCGTCGCGGCACAGCGGCGCCTGGCGATCGCAGGCGGCGCCGAGCGGCAAGGTCGGCGGGAGATCGCACTTGCCGCCGGTGCAGATCTGGCCGAAGCCGCACTCGACGTCGGCGGCGCAGCGCTCGCCGCGCAGCTTGTGCCGCAAGCAGACGAAGTCGCCCGCGCCGAGATCGGCCGGACCGCTCATCCCGCAATATTCGACCGAGGGATCGCAGCTCACCACCTGAGTGAGCGGTAGGGCGGCCGGATCGCAGCGCGCGCCCGGCACCGGATAGGGCACGCAGGCGCCGGGCTGCGTGGGATCGGGCTCGACGCAAATTCCGCCGATGCACTCGCCCGGGCCCTGGCAGGCGCCACCCGTTCCGACGCCCGGCGCGATCACGTGATGACAGGCGAGCGCGATCTCACCGCCGGGCGCGTGGCCGTAGCGGCAGGCGGCGGCGCGCACCGCCTCGAGACAGCTCTCGGCGCCCGAGGAGACGAACCGCAACCGATGGGCATGGAGCTCGCCGTCGACGGCATCGGGAATTTGCGCGCCGGTCGCGTAGGCCAGAATCTCGTCGGGCGGCGCGCACAGGGCGCGCTCGGCGGCGGCGACCACCCCGCACTTGACGTCACGATCGCAGGAGATCTTGGTGAGCTGCGCATGAAAATCGTCGAAGCTCGACGGACCGCAGCCGATCACCAGCGCGCACAGGAGCCAGGCGTGCCGCATCTTCACACCGCTACCGAGAGGCCGAGCGCCTCCCGCGCTTCCAGATACTCCGGCGAGAGCGCGAAGTCGAGCAGCTCGGCGGCGGCGCCGGGCACGCCGCTTTCGGCTGCGATCCGCACCGCGCCCTCGACGTCGCCGGTGAGCGCGAGGCCGATCCGGTCGGCGGTGCGCGCCAGACCGCGCACGTGGCGCGACAGGTTGAGCGTCGCTTGCGGCGAGGCGAGCAGGCGCTGCACGATTGGCTGGAGCGCGCGCGCCAGCTCGGGGATGCGCGCGAGCTGACCCCGCTCGGCGGCGATCTGGCCGCCCGCGTCGTCGACCTGAAGGCCGGGCTGGGCCAGGGTCACCGCCGCGAGCAGGTGGACCTTGAGCTGGTGCGACGGGAGCGCGCCGGTGAGCACGCGGCCCGGCTTGAGATAGCTGAGCGCGCGACCGAGGCGAAACCCGAGCGCGAGACGATCGCTCGCGGCGAGCGCCTGCGGCCCGGCGAGCAGCGCGCGCGGCGAGGTGGCGGCGACGTGGGCCTCGGCGCCAAAGTCGGCGCGACGAAAGACCCGCGGCACCTCGACCCCGAGCTCGACCGCGAGATAGCTGGCCACCTTGCGAAACGGCTCGGGCAGCATGTCGAATTCGATCTGATCGGTCTCTTTGACTCCCACCTCGTCGAGCGACAGCGACGGGGCGTGGGCGCCGAACAGGTGCGCGAACAGCTCGGTCAGGAGCGCATCTTCTTCGGGGTGGCGCAGCGCCGCGAGCTCTTTGGGCCCGAGCCGGGCCTGCGCCCGGGCGAGAAAACGCGGGCGGAAGCGGCGCAAAAAATCGGCGGCGGCCGGCTCGTCGACCTCGCGGACCGAGAGCGCCTGCGCGGCGGCGAGCGCGGCGTCCCAACGCCCGCTTTGGTGATGCAGCTGAAACAGCGCGCGGCCGTGGCGCGGCTCCTCGGGCGCGAGGCGAAACGACTCGCGCAGCGCCTGCGCCGCTGCTCGCCACGAGGCGGGATCTTCGGCGTGAAGACGGGCCAGGGCCTCGCGCGGGCGCGGATCTTCGGGAGCGAGCCCGGCGGCGATCTCGTAGGCGACCCGCGCCGATTCGCGATCGCCGAGCCGGGTTCGATAGAGCTCCGCGAGGCGCCACCACAGGCGCAGCGCGCGCTCGGGATCGTGCCGATCGCCGAGGCGATGGATGAGTTTTCGATACTGCCGTTCGAGCCGTTTCCAGTCGCCGGAGCGGGCGTGCGCGCCCTCGAGCGCGGCGAGCGCGTCGGCGCGGGAGGGATCGGCGTCGAGCACCCGCTCGAGATGGCCGAGGGCGCGGGCGTCGTCGCCGGCGAGCGCGGCGATCCGTCCGGCGAAGTCGTGGCCATCGAGCGATTCGGGATCGATCGCGAACGCCCGCTCGAGATGGATCCGGGCCCGGCCGGCGGCGCGCTCGATCGCGACGGAAGAGCCGGCCTCGCCCGCGCTCTCGGCGAGGAACACCGCCCAGCCGAGCTGCGCGTGATAGTCGGCTTGATCGGGCGCGACCGCGACCGCTTCGGTCAGCTTGGCGCGCGCCGCTTCCAGCTCGCCGCGCGCGATCAGCTCGGCCGCCTCCTGCGCGAACAGATCGGCGTCGAGCGCCGCGTGCGACGGCGCCGCGCGATCTTCGATCGAGCGATCGTATTTCTCCCGCTCGCTCGGCGAAGACAGCGTCTCGAACGCCTGCCGCAAGATCTGGTGGATCTCCTCGAGCCGGGCGTAGTCGCGGCCGAGATCGACGCCGCTGAACCGCTCGAGGCGGAAGCGGCGCCCGACCGCGGCGTAGGCGGCGGCGATCTCCTCGGGCGGCGCGTCGCGCGGCGCGCCGAGCACCTGGTAGAAATCTTTGCCGTGCAGGGCGAGAAACACCGCCAGCACCTCTTTGCGGAGCGCCTCCACCTCGGGATCGGGCGCGGCCTCCGGATGGACCTGCGCCACCTCGACGACGTCGGCGGCGGCCTGCGCGGCGGCGGGACCGACCGGCAGCTGCATCACGCCCGAGGGATCGTCGTCGTCATTGCCGGCCTCGGGCGCGCCTGGCTGCGGCCTCACCTCGGAGTCCTCTTCCCCGAACAGCTCGTCGTAGAGATTGCGCGTCTGGGCCGGCGCGGCGAGGGAGGGATCGGCCGCGCGCAGGCGATCGCCCGAGGCGGCGCGCTCCGACGAGGCCGCGGCGTCGGCCGGCTCGATCTCGGCCATGCCGCAGACGAGCAGCGCGTCGAGCTGCACCATGGTCGCCGCCGGATCGGTGCCGGCGAGCAGCTCGTCGAGGAGCGGCCGCCGGGAGAGCCGCGCCAGCCCGCCGGCGCCGAACACCCGCGAGAACGGCTCGCGATAGCGCTCGGCGCGCAGGGTGAGCCCGATGCGTCCGGAGACCCGCTGAAGATCCTGCGCGATCTCGTCGACGCGGGCGGTCCGCTGCAGCCCGACGAAGATCGCGCGCGGCGCCTCCACCGGGGTCTGCAGGCGATCGCTCGGCGGCTCGCCCGGAGTGAACTCGAACGTGCCCTCGCGCCAGCGGAGCACGTTGGTGAGCTTGGCCCGCATCTGCGCGCCGAGCTGCTTCATCAGCTCCTTCTCGTCGAGCCAACCGAGCTCGAGCAGCACGTGGCCGAGCCGCTCGGAGCCCTGCTGCGCGCGCTCGAGCGCCTGGCGATGCTGCTCGACGTCGATCAGCCCGCGGGCGACCAGAAAATGGCCGAGCGTCTCGGTGCGCAGGTTCGAGGTCACCGCCACCGGCGTCCCGTGCAGAAGCGAGATCTCCTTGCGCACCTGGCCGCGCACGAGGGTGAGCGTGCCGGTCGCGCGCTTTTCGGCGAGCTCGAGGAGGAGCCGCGGCGGCGCGCAGTCGGCGATCGATCCCGACGACGACCGGGCCGCCGGCTGCACCGGCTTCGGCGCGGCGGCGCGTGCGGGCTCCGCCGACTCGACGAGCAGCCGCCTCATCATCGCCATCAGCTCGCGGATCTGAAACGGCTTGGCAAAAAACTCGGCGCCGACCTCGGACTGAAGCCGGGCGATGGTCTGCGGATCTTTGTAGATCGCGCTGGTGACCACCAGCGGCACGTCTTGACCGTTCGGATGCTTGCGCAGCTCGCGGCAGAACTGAAACCCGTCCATCCGCGGCATCAAAAGATCGCTCACCACCAGATCGAACCGGCCCTGCGCGAGCGCTTCGAGCCCGAGCTTGCCGTCCTCGGCGACGATCACCTCCGGACGACGGGTGGCGATCACCGGATCGCGGGTGAGCAGCGTCTCGAGGATGCGGCGGATGTGCTTGTCGTCCTCGACGATCAGGATGCGAAGGGCCACGTCGCGATCAGGATATCACGCTCAGACGAGGTGGCAGGCGGCGAGATGGCCGGCGTCGCGCTCGGAGAGCGGCGGCAGCTCGGCGCGGCAGATCTCCGGCTTGCCGCTCTTCGCATAGAGCGGACAGCGCGGATGAAACGGACAGCCGGGCGGCGGCGCGCTCGGCGACGGCGGATCGCCCTCTAAGAGGATGCGCTTCGATGCGCCGGTCGCGCGCGGATCGGGGACCGCCGAGAGCAGCGCCTCGGTGTAGGGGTGCAGCGGCCGGGCGTAGAGCGCCAGCGCCGAGCCGAGCTCGACGATTCGCCCGAGATACATCACCGCCACCCGATCGCACAGGTGCTCGACGATCTTCAAGTCGTGCGAGATGAAGAGGTCGGTGAGCTGCTCGGCGGCCTGGAGGTCGACCAGCAAATTGACGATCTGCGCCTGGAGCGAGACGTCGAGCGCGGAGA
>JANWLJ010000158.1 GCA_025450955.1 Polyangium sp. (in: bacteria)
GGGAGAGGTAGTGGTCGGCCTGGGCGCGGGTGAGCTCGGGGCGATCGGTGGTGAGCTCGTCGAGGGCCTGGTCGCGGTGATCGAGGGCGTAGCGGATCGATTCGCGCAGCATCGCCGAGGCGCGCGCGATCGCGTCGGGACCGAGCGCGCGGCGGATCGCGTTGCCGCCGAGCGGGAGCGGCAGGCCGCGCCGCTCTTGCCACCAGCGGCCGAGGTCGAGCGCGAGGTGAAGCCCGCGCGCTTCATAAATGAGCCGGCCCTCATGAATGAGCGCACAGGCGTCGACCGTGCGATCGGCGAGCGCGGCGAAGGCGCGCTCCATCGGCGCCGAAGGGACCGTCACCCGCACCGCTTTGGGGGCGGCGAGCGCGACCAGCACCGCGCAGGTGGTGCCTTCGCCGGGCACGCCGACCTTGAGCCCGTCGAGCGACGGCGTGGGCGCGCGCGCGATCACCACCGGGCCATAGTCGCGGCCGACCGAGCCGCCGTGAGGCAGAAGCTGGTAGTGCTCGGAGATCGCCGGCACGGTGGCGATGCTGATCGCCACCACGTCGTAGGCTTGCGAGAGCGCCCAGCCGTTCAAGGTGGCAGTGTCGGCGCGCGCGTGCTCCAGACGATCGAAGCCCCAGTCGCGCGGATCGAGCCGGCCGCTCGAGAGCGCCCAGAACATGAAGCCGTCGTCGAGATCGGTCGAGTAGGCGAGCGAGAGATTCATGGTTCGTCCTTGGCCTCGAAGAGGCGCTTGAGCGGGAGGGGATCGACCTTCTCGCCGGAGATGAGCAGGCCGATCAAGGTTTCGCCGACCCGGGAGAGGGTGAGGAGGTTATTGAGGCGTGACTCAATGAACTTGAGGCGCTTCTTCTCTTCGGCGGCGGCGCGTGGGCGGGCCTGGGCGATCTGTTTGAGCGCGGGCTGGAACGCGTCGATCGCCTCGCGCACCTTGCCGAGCTCGCGCTCGCGGAACACCCGCGAGACCATCTTCCAGATGCTGGTCTCCGGCTCGTAGAAGTCGCGGCGCTCGCCGGGGCGCCAGCCCTTCTTCACCACCCCCCACTTCTGCAAGTCGGAGAGCGCCATCGACACCGCGCCGGTCGAGAGCTGGAGACGGTCGCACAGCTCGGCGGCGGAGAGCGGCTCGGGCGCGAGATAGAGGATCGCCCACAGGCGGCCCATCACCGCTTTGAAACCCCAGAACTCCATCAGGCTGCCGATCACCTCGGCGATGCGGAGCTCCGCGGACTCGATTGGATCTTGTTCGGGCATGTCACTTTTGAGCTTACCTCGACTCGGCGGCCGGCGGCGTGGGCGACGGCGCGGGCGGCTTCGGCGAGCGGCGAAAGCTCGTCGAGCGCGAGCGCTTGCGGACCGTCGGAGCGGGCGCGGGCGGCGTCCGGATGGCACTCGACGATCAGGCCGTCGGCGCCGGCGGCGACGGCGGCGAGCGCGAGCGGCGCGACCAGCGGGCGGGTGCCGGCGGCGTGCGAAGGATCGGCGAGGATTGGCAGGCCGGTGCGCAGCCGGGCGAGCGCGAGGCCGCCGAGATCCAAGGTGGCGCGGGTGGCGGGCTCGAAGGTGCGGATGCCGCGCTCGCAGAGGATCACCCCGGGCGCGCCGCCGTCGAGCAGGTACTCGGCGGCGAGCAGCCACTCGTCGACGGTGGCGCCGAAGCCGCGCTTGAGAAGGAGCGGCCGGCCGCAGCGCGCGGCCGCCTTGAGGAGCGGCGTCGAGGCCATCGAGCGGGCGCCGAGCTGCACCAGCTCGGCAAATTCGGCCACGATATTGAGCGCAGACTCAGACATGGCCTCGCTCACCACCGCGAGCTGGTGCGCGTCGGCGATCCGGCGGAGCAGGCGCAGGCCCTCCTGACCGGAGCCCTGAAACGCGTAGGGCGAGGAGCGCGGCTTGAAGGCGCCGCCGCGGAGCAGACGGGCGCCGGCCCTGGCGGCGGCCTCGGCGGTCTGGTGGAGATCGTCTTCGGCTTTGGGATCGAGCGCGATCGAGCAGGGGCCAAAGGCGAGCGCGAGCGGCGCGCCTGGGCCTACCGCGAGCGGGCCGCGCGGGGTCGCGATCAGGACCGGGCCGGTGGCGGCGCGCACCCGCGGAATCGGATCTTCGGCGTCGAGCACCGCCTCGACGCCGTCCATCGTGGAGAGGCGCGCCACCAGCTCGGCGGAGAGCGGCGCGTGGCCGGTGGCGAGCTCGATCGCGAGTCGGCCGGCGCCGTGGGCGCGGCGGGGCGTGGCGCCGGCTTTAATGAGCCATGACTCAATAATTTTGGCGGTCGCGGGCGGCGCGCCGGGATTCAGGAGCACGATCACAGGAGCGCCTCGGCGATCGCGCAGGCGCCGAAGAGCAGGCTCACCCAGCCGTTCAAGTTGAAAAACGCGCGATCGATGCGCGAGAGATCGGTCGGGGAGACCAGGCGGTGCTCGTAGACGAGCGTGGCGGCGATCGCCAGCGCGCCGGCGAAGTAGATCGGGCCGAGGTGAAGGAGCGCGCCGAAAGCGAACAGGCCCACGGCGGCGGCGAGGTGAAGCAGCGACGAGAAACGGAGCGCGCGATCGAGGCCGAAGCGGGCGGGCGCCGAGCCGAGGCCGCGGGCGCGATCGAAGGCGGCGTCCTGGCAGGAGTAGATGATGTCGAAGCCGGCCACCCAGGCGGCGACCGCGACCGAGAGGATGAGCGGCGCGAGCGCGAAGCGGCCGGTCACCGCCAGCCAGGCGCCGGCGGGCGCGCCGCCGAGCGCGAGCCCGAGCCAGAGATGGGTGGCCCAGGTGAAACGTTTGGCGAGCGAGTAGCCGAACAGGATCGCGAGCGCCAAAGGAGCGAGCGCGAGCGGCCAGGGGCCAAGCCGCCAAGCAGCGACGAGAAACAGCGCGGCGGCCAAGGTGGTGAGCGCGATCGCGCCCGGACGGGAGATGAGGCCGCGGGGCAGCTCGCGGTCGCGGGTGCGCGGATTTTCCCCGTCGAAGCGGCGGTCGACGAGGCGGTTGAACGCCATCGCGGCGGTGCGGGCGGCGGCGACCGCCACCACGATCCAGCCGAGACGCGAGAGGGTGAAGGGGACGCGCGCCTGGCGGAAGGCGAGCGCGGCCGAGCCGAGCGCGAACGGCAGCGCGAACACGGTGTGCGGCAGCGCGACCAGCCGCGAATAGCGCCGCACCCGCTCGAGCGCGCCGGGCGCCTTCGCGGATATCGCAACCGGACGCGCCGGGCTCGCGCCCTCGACGGCGGCCGGGGCTGTCGTCACTCGATCCGCCGGTGCGCGGGCGGGCTCCGCTCGTTCGGGCTCGATCACGCGAGCCTCGTGGCGGGGGCGGAGGCGCCTTCGTGGGCGATGAAGGCGACCGGGTTTTCGAGTGAGCGCTCATTAATTCCGAGCGCGAGCAGGCCGGGGCGCAGGCCGGGCTGAAGCGCGCCGAGGTGGCGGAAGCCGAGCGCGTGCGCGCCGTCCAAGGTGGCGGCGTTGAGGAGCCAGGCGGGATCGGCGCCGGCTTTGGCCAAGGTGGCGACCTCGCCGAGCACATCGAGCGACGGCGAAGAGGCGAGCGAGTCGGTGCCGAGCGCGACCCGCAGTCCGGCGGCGCGGATGCGGGCGACCGGCGGCAGGCGATCGCTGATGTGCAGATTCGAGCGCGGGCAGAGGACCGCGGTGGCGCCGAGGCGGGCGGCGAGCGCGAGCGAAGCGTCGTCGGCGCAGGTGAGGTGAACCAGCAGGGTGCCGGGGCCGATGAGCTGGAGCGCGTCGAGCCAGGCCACCGGACGCAGGCCGCACGGGGTGCCTTCGGGGCGGGCGTTGCGCTCGTCGAGCAGGTCGGCGAGCGGGCCGCGCCCTTCGAGGAGATAGGCGGCTTCGGCGGGATCTTCCTCGACGTGGATCGAGGCGAGGCGGCCTCCGGCGGCGGCGGCGAGCGCGCGCAAGGACGGAACGCCGCAGGTATAGGTGGCGTGAGCGGTGGGGATCGCGCCCGGGCGCGAGGGCGCGGGCAGGCCGCGCGGGGCGATCCGCTCGTCGAGGACCAGCACGTCGAGGCCGGCTTCGAGGAGCAGGCCGGCGACCTGGCCGCCGTTGGTGACGTCGGCGACCGCGACCGTGCCGCGCGCCGCCATCGCCAAGGCCGCGGCGCGCGCCGAGTCGATCACCTGGGAGAGATTATTGAGTTCCGGCTCAGAATCGCGCAGGGCGAGCAGCCGGCGGATCCAGGCGGCCAGGCCGTCGCCGCCCGGCACGCGACCGGCCAGATGCGACAGCTCGAGGTGAGCGTGGGCGTTCACCAGGCCGGGCAGGAGCACCGCCTGATGCTCGCGGACTTCCCCGAGGGTGCGCAGGTGGGTGGCACGGCCGACGGCGGTCACCACCCCGCGATTATCGAGCACCACCGCGCCGTCGCGGATGGGCGCCGCGGCGATCGGCACCACCCAGGGCGCGAGGTGGACCGTCGCGCGGCCCGCGCCTGAGACGGGGGTCATCCGCCCACTCGCTGGTAGCGCATGTCGCGGCGGGCGGGGCGGAAGCCGGCGGCGGTGACGTGGCGCTCGATGCCGCGCGCGTCCATTTGAAAGACGGTGCCGGCCGAGGAGACCACGTTCTCTTCGAACATCACCGAGCCGAAGTCGTCGGCGCCGAAGTGCAGCGCGGCCTGCCCGACCGCCGGGCCCATGGTCGGCCACGAGGCTTGCAGGTGAGGGACGTTGTCGAGGGCGAGGCGGGCGAGCGCGAGCGTGCGCAGATAGGCGTGGGCGCTGCCGTCGTCGCCGGGCAGGCGGGTGTTGCCGGGTTGAAACGGCCAGCAGATGAAGGCGGTGAAGCCGCCGGTCTCGTCCTGCAGATCGCGAATTTGCAGCAGGTGCTCGACCCGCTCGGCGAGGGTCTCGCCGCAGGCGAACATCATGGTCGCGGTCGAGCGCAGGCCGAGGCGGTGGGCGACCCGCATCACCTCGAGCCACTCCATCCCGGTGCACTTGAGCTTGGCTATTTTCGAGCGCACCCGCTCGACGAGGATCTCGGCGCCGCCGCCCGGCAGGCTGTCGAGGCCGGCGGCGATCAGGCGGCGCAGCACCTCCTCGATCGAGAGCGACTCGAGGCGGCACAGGTGCAAGATCTCCTCGGGGGAGAGCGCGTGCAGCTTGATCGGATAGGTGGACTTGAGGTGGCGGAACAGCTCCTCGTACCACTCGATGCGGAGCGCGGGGTTTAAGCCGCCTTGCAAAAGGATCTGCGCGCCGCCAGCGTCGACGGTCTCTTTGATCGTGGCGCCGAGCTCGGCGCGCGAGAGCACGTAGGCGTCGTCGTCGCCCTCCTGGCGGAA
>JANWLJ010000159.1 GCA_025450955.1 Polyangium sp. (in: bacteria)
CGCCGCGGAGAGCGCGGCGCCGCGGCCGCACGCCCCCGAGAGTCGCCTCGCCGCCGGAGACGTGGCGGCGGCCCCTCGCGCGGCGCTCGCGGCCGAGCGGCTCGCCGCGACGAGCACGCGGGTTAGGGCGGTGGTGGCCGAGGTCGCCTGGCGGCGGCGCGCGTGGGAAGAGGTGGTCACCCTCTACGACGAGCTGTTCGGCGACTCGCGCGGCGCCGAGCGGGTCGAAAATGGGCGGCGGCTCGGGGTCGCGCTCGAGCGGCTCGGGCAGCCGAAGGAGGCGCTGGCGATCTTCGAGCGCGCGCTTGGGGCGGATGACGCTGCGGGCGCGGCGGTCGAGTTGGTGTGGCGCGCCTGCGCCGAGGCGCACGAGCGGGCGGGCGACTATCCGCGCACCGCCGAGACCCTGAAAAAGGCGGCGTCCGATCCGCGCACCGGCGCGCCGCCGGCTGCGCGCGCCGAGCTCCTGCGCCGCGCCGCCGAGCTGCTTCACCGTCGGGCCGGCGCCTCGGCGGAGGCGGCCGCGCTCTACGAAGAGGCGCTCGCGCTCGGCGTCGAGGAGCGGATCACGCTCGACGCGCTCGAGGCGCTGCACGCCGAATCGGGCGACGCGGCCGAGCTCGAGCGCACCCTGGTGCGCAAGCTGGCGCTGCCGCCCACGACCGCGCACGAACGGGTCGAGTCGCTCGCGCGCTTGACCGAGCTCGCCGGCGGTGATCAGGCCCGGCGCACGCTCGCCGACGCGCTCACCACCGCCGCCGCGCAGTCGGAGGATCCGGCGCGCGCGGCCGGCTGGCTGAAAGAGGCCGCCGAGCTGCGCGCGCACGTCGGAGATTTCTCCGGCGCGGCCGAGGCGCTGCTCGCCGCGGTGACGCTCGCGCCCGGCCCTGCGCTCTACGCCGAGCTCGAGACGCTGCTCACCGATCTCGGCGAGTGGGCGCGCCTGGTCGCGCTCTATGAAGCGCAGCTCGAACGTCTCGACGGCGAGGCGCGGCGGCCGCTCCTGGAGAAGCTGCTGCGGGTGTGCGAAGGCGCGCTCGCCGACGAGGCGCGGGCCGCGCGCTTCCGCTCCGAGCTCGGGCGCGATCGGGCGGGCGCGGCGCAGGTGAGCGTGGCCGCGCTGGTGCGCACCGTCTCCTCCGAGCCGGTGGCCGCGCCGAAAAACGATCGACTGGCCGCCGCGATCGAAAACGCGGAGCGAAAGCGGGCGGCGCTCCCGAGCGATCAGATCGTCGCCATTCGCGCCAGCCACCTCGAGCTCGGTCAGCTCTATCGCCAGGCCGAGCGTTGGGACGCCGCCGACGAGGAGCTGCGCGCGGTTCTGTCCGAGGAGCCGTCGCACCGGGTCGCGCTCGAGGCGCTCTGCGAGGTGGCCGAGCGGCGCGGCGACTTCGCCACCGCCGCGCGCGCGTCGGGTGAGCTGGCGCACCTGGTCGACGATCCGGGGGCGCGCGCCGCGGCGCTGTTTCGCGAGGGCGAGCTCTACCTCACCCGCCTCGGCGATGAGGAGCGCGCGGCGGAGTCGTACTTGAAAGCGATCGATCTCGATCCCGCGCACGCGCCGACGGTGCGCCGGCTCATCGACTACTTCTGGTCGGCCGCCGATCGGTCGAGCGTGGTCGAGCTGGTCGCGTCGCTCGACCCGGCCGCGTTCGCCGCGCCCGAGACCTCCGCGGAGACCCGCGCCCGCCCCGCGCTCTCGGCCGCGCTCGCCGGCGATCGCGCGACGCCGCGCCTGGCCGCCGCGCTCGGTCCGGGCGGCGCGCTCGCGGTCGCGCGCTCGATCGCCGACGGCCTGGCCCGCGGCCTCACGCCGGCCGCGCTCACCCAAGCCCTCAAGCTCCTGTGCGCCGGCCGCGAGCTCCCCCTCGCCGAAGTCCGCCGCGCCCTTGCCCGCCTCGCCGCCACCGACCCCCGCCTCGCCCCCCTGCTCACCCAGCTCTGAGGCGAGCTCTGAGGCGGGGACACGACCCCGCTCGCATCCTCTCGCAATGCTTCAGCGCCTGGACCACATCGTCCAACTGCTTTCAAAAGGGCAGAGGGCGCAGGTCGAGCGTGAGCATTTGGACACTCTGGCCCATGCGCCTAACCATTCTAGGGACCTGCGACGAGGGTCGTGTCCCCTTCCGGATTCAGAGCTTGGCGAGGGCGGATTCGAAGAGGTGGCGGGTGGGGGCGTCGAGGGCTTGGAACTGGACGCCGACGTCGAACTCTTTGGTGCCGTCGCGGCGCGAGACGTGCCGCACCTCGGAGCTCAAGGTCACCTTGGCGCCGTCGGGCAGCGTGAGAGTGAGCTCGACGGTGGCGGGCATGGTGGCCGGCGGCGTCACCGAGAACAGCAGCCCGCCTTTGGAGATGTTGGTGGTGTAGATCTTCTTGACCTCTTGCCAGCTCCCGAGCGGCACCTCGATCTCGAGCCGGGCCGGGACGCGCTCGTTGCCGCGCCGCTCGTCGCCCTTGCCGGACAGCTTCTCCTTGAGCTCGCTCTCGGAGACCTGGTGAGCCGTTCCCTTCTTCCGCGTGGTCATGAGTCCCTCCGTTAAAACCGACGCATCATACTCTCTCGGCTATTTTCCGGCGCGGCTCTGGCGCTTGTTGACGAGCGCGAGCTGCTCGCTCAGGACCGGCTCGAGCGGACCGCCGGCCGCGCCGCGCACCTGCTTCTCGAGCACCTGCGCCAGCTCGCTCCAGCGTTCGCTCGCTTCATACAGCGCGGCGAGCGCGGCGAGCGCCTCGGGATCGTCGGGCTCGATCGAGAGCAGGAGGCGCCAGGCGCGCTCGGCCGCCTCACCCTCCTCGAAGCGTCCGAGGCCGCGCAGCGCCCGCGGCTCGTCCGGCCGCAGATCGAGCACGCGCGCGAAGGTGGCGAGCGCGCGGCCGACGTCGTCGAGCTGATCGACGTAGAGCCGGGCCAGGCGACAGCGCAGCTCGACGTGCTGATCGATCGACAGCGGCCGCGCGGCGACTTCGCGATAGAGCTCGACGAGCGGCTGCCACGAGCGCAACAGATCCGCGAGCCGCTCGAGCTCGGTGAAGGTCTCGCGCTCGCCGGGCGCGATCCGAAGCGCGCGCGAGAGCGCGGCGAAGGCTTCGTCGGGATTTCCGAGCTGCCGCTCGCAGGCGCGCGCGATGGTGTGGAGCAGCGCCACCTGCTCGTCCGTCGAGCGCGAGTGCGCCACCCGGATCCGCTGCACCTCGACGAGCCGCGCGGTCTCGCCGAGCTGGGCGTAGATGGGCTCGAGCAGGAGCGCGGTCTCGATCTCGTGGCCGGGACGGGCCAGGTGCCGCTCGAGCGCGGCGCGCGCGCCCGGATGGGTCGGCTCCTCCGAGATGAGCTCGCGATGCAGCGCGACCGCGCCTTCGATGTCCTCGAGCCGGTGCTCGCGCAGCTCGGCGAGCCGGAAGGTGAGCCGCCGCCGCTCGGCGTCGGGCAGAGGCGCGAGCGCGCGCTCGCGGAGCAGCACCGCCTCGAGCTCGCGCCACTCGCCGCGCCGCTCGAGGATGCGATCGAGCTCCGAGAGCGCGCGTGGCTCGTCGCCCGCCACCTCGAGGACGCCGCGATAGGCGGCGAGCGCGCGCACGTCGTCGCCTTCGTCCTCGGCGAGCGCCGCCATCTTGCACCACAGATCGAGCTGCGCCGGGCGCGACGAGGTGAGCTCGAGCTTGCGCGCGTAGATCGCCTGCAGCTCGTGATAGCGGCGCGCCTCGGCGTACAGCTCCTCGAGCGCGTCGAGCGCGCCGGCGTGGACCGGGTCGAGCTCGAGGATCGCGCGCCAGGTCCCGATCGCCGACTCGCTGTCGCCGAGCACGCGCCGCTTTTCGGTGCCGACCACCGCGAGCAGCGCCACCCGCGCGGTCGGCTCCACCTGCGCCGCGGCGCGCTCGTAGGCGTCGATGAGGAGTGGCCAGGTCGCAGTCTTTCGGGTGAGCCGCTCGAGCCGCGCGCGCCCGCCACCGTCGGCGGGATCGCTCTCGAACGCCTGGAGCTGCCAATCGAACGCGGTCACCGGATCGTCGAGCCGCTCCTCGTGCAGGCGCGCCAGCCGCTCGAGCTTGGTCTTGCGCGCGGCCGGCTCGTGCTCGCTCGCGAGCTCCGCCGCGTAGGCCTCGGCCAGCTTGCGCGCGTCGCCCGCCTGCTCGTAAAAAGGGATGAGCGCGCGGATCGCCTCGGCGTGCGACCGCCCGGCCTTCTCGATCCCCACCACCTTCTCGAACGCGCGCACCGCCGGCCCGCTCTTTTGCAGCCGATCGCGCTGGAGAAAACCGACCCTGAGCCACAGCTCGGCGCGCACCGCGATCGACTCTTCCTCGGCGGCCTGCCGCTCGAACAGCCGCACGCACTCGTCGAGCCGGTCATGGAACAGCCGTTCCAATTCGCTCCAGCTCCGCTCGGCGACGTAGAGCCGCTTGAGCCGATCTTGCGCGCGGGCGCTTGTCGGCTGGAGCGCGAGCACCTCGACGAAGGCGGCGATCGCGCGCGCCGAATCGTGCAGCTCGTCGGCGCACAGCCCGGCCAGCTTGTGCAGGTGCTGGGCGCGGATCGCCGGATCGCTCGCCAGCTCGGCGCGCCGGGCGAAGATCCCGGCCAGCTCGACGAAGTCCTTCTCGCCGAGGTAGAGCTTCTCGAGCTTCTCGAGCGCGCCGTCGTGATCGGGCGCGGCCTCGAGCACCGCGCGCCAGGCGGCGATCGCCTCGGCCGGGCGCTTGAGCCGCTCGGAGGCGAGCTGCGCCAGCTCGACCAGCTCGGCGACGCGCGCCTCGGGCTCGCTCGAGAGCCGCCGGCGCTTGAGCGCGATCAGCTTGTCCCACTCGCGGCGCCGCTGATAGGCCGCCTCCAGCCGCGCGGCCACCTCCGGCTGCGCGGGATCGATCGCGATCGCGGAGTCGAGCTCGCGCAGCGCCTCCGGCTCATTGCCGAGACGCTCGCTGAAGAGCGCGGCGAGGCGAAGATGGAGCTGCACCTTCTCGGCGGGATCTTCGACGTGCTCGAGCTTGCGCTTGAGCGTCGCCACCACCTCGGCGAAGCGGCCGGTCGCCTCGTGCAGCGCCTCGAGCTGATCGAGCGCGGCCAGATTTCCCGGCTGAAGCTCGAGCACCCGGCCGAGCGCCTGGATGGCGAGGATCTCCTGCCGCAGCCGATCGCGGTAGATGGTCACCATCTGCAAGAGCAGCGCGACCCGCTCGCCGTCGTCGCGGCAGGCGGAGGTCTCCTCGTCGCGGAGCGCGTCGACGAGGGCGCGCCAG
>JANWLJ010000160.1 GCA_025450955.1 Polyangium sp. (in: bacteria)
TCGCTGCTCGGCGACGTCACCAAGCGCTTCATGCTGCACTACAACTTCCCGCCGTTCTCGACGGGTGAAGCGAAGATGATGCGCTCGGCGTCGCGTCGCGAGATCGGCCACGGCTATCTCGCGGAGCGCTCGCTGGCGCGCGTGCTGCCGGCGTACGAGGACTTCCCGTACACCATCCGCATCGTGTCGGAGACGCTCGAGTCGAACGGCTCGTCGTCGATGGCGGCGGTGTGCGGCGGCTGTCTGTCGCTGATGGACGCGGGCGTTCCCATCGTCGAGCCGGTCGCCGGTATCGCCATGGGCCTCATCAAGGAAGGCGAGAAGATCGCCGTGCTCTCCGACATCCTCGGCGACGAGGATCACCTCGGCGACATGGACTTCAAGGTGACCGGCACCAAGCACGGCATCACCGCCCTGCAGATGGACATCAAGATCCAGGGGCTGTCGCGCGAGATCCTGCAGAAGGCGCTCTATCAGGCGCGCGAGGGCCGGCTGCACATCCTCGGCAAGATGGCCGAGGCGCTCTCGCAGCCGCGCGAGGAGCTGTCCAAGCACGCGCCGCGGATCTTCACCATCAGCATCAAGCCGGACCGCATCCGCGACGTGATCGGACCGGGCGGCAAGATGATCCGCGCGATCATCGAGCAGACCGGCGTCGCGATCGACGTCGAGGACGACGGCACGATCAGCATCGCCTCGTCGGATGACGCCTCGGCCAAAAAGGCGATCGACATCATCAAGGGGCTCACCACCGAGCCGGAGATCGGCCAGTTCTACATGGGCGTGGTCCGGCGCATCGTCGACTTCGGCGCGTTCGTCGAGATCCTGCCCGGCACCGACGGGCTCATCCACATCTCGGAGCTCGACGCCAAGCGCGTCAATCAGGTGAGCGACGTGGTGAAGGAGGGCGACGAGGTGCTCGTCAAGGTGATCAACGTCGACCGGCAGGGCAAGATCCGGCTGTCGCGCAAAGAGGCGCTCGGTCAGAAGCCCGACGTCATTCACAACCAGCGCTAAGCCTGCCAACCTGCGCTAGACTACCCGCCGCATGGCGCCGGAAGCCGACGATGACAGCCCCGTGGTCAAAGTCCTTCGGCTGCGGGACGGCGCGCAGCTTCCAAGATACATGAGCGAGGGCGCGGCCGGGCTGGACCTGGCCGCGCTCCTCGACGAAGAAGTGGTCATCCCGCCCGGCGGGCGCGCGCTCATTCCAAGCGGGATCGCGCTCGAGCTGCCGCGCGGGATGGAGGCGCAGGTGCGGCCGCGCTCGGGGCTGGCGCTCAAGCACGGAGTGACCGTGCTCAACAGCCCCGGCACCATCGACGCCGACTATCGCGGCGAGGTGAAGGTGCTGCTCGTCAACCACGGCGCCGATCCATTTCGTGTGCGCTCGGGCGAGCGGGTGGCGCAGCTGGTGATCGCGCGGGTCGAGCGGGTGGTGCTCGAGGAGAGGCCGCTGTCCGAGACCGTCCGGGGCCAAGGCGGCTACGGCCACACCGGCGTCTGATGACCACGCGCGCGGTGGGAGAGCGAATTTGCGGGCGCTGGGAGGTGCGGCGCCTGCTCGGCGAGCGGCCGCTCGGCGCGCTCTATCGCGCCTTCGATCGCGAGACCGAGGTGGAGGTGGCGCTGCGCCTGATCGCGCCCGCGCTCCTGCCCGACGAGGCGGCGAAACAAAATCTGGTGCAGCGGCTCGCGCGCGCGCGCGCCTGCTCGCATCCCAACCTGGTGCGGCTCTACGCGGTCGCGCTCGACGCTCAGGCGGAGCGCGGCCAGGGGCAGGTGGTGGTGGCGACGCAGTGGGCGCCGGGCGAGCTGCTCTCCGCGCGCCTCAAGCGCGGCAAGCTCTCCGCCGAAGAGGCGCGGCCGATCCTGCGCCAGGTGACCCAGGCGATCGCGCACGCGCACCAGCACGGCCTGGTCCTCGGCGACGTGCGGGCCGGCAGCGTGGTCGGGCTCGCCGACGCGCTCAAGCTCTCGAACGTCGGTCTCGGCCCGGCGCTGCCGCGCGCGCGCTATCTCGAGGCGATGCGCGGAACCGCCGCGTTCGATCGGCTCGCGCCCGAGCTGCGATCGGGTGGACCGGCCGAGCCGCGCGCGGACGTCTGGTCGCTGGCGGTGCTCGCCTTCGAGATCCTGACCGGCGCGCTGCCGGCCCGGACGCTCGAGCTCGGCGCCGTCTCCGCCGCGCTCCAGCCGATCTTCGAGCGCGCGCTCGCCGACGATCCGCTGGTGCGCCACGCCGGCGTCGACGCGCTCGGAGGCGAGCTCGAGCGCGCGCTCTCGGGGCGTCCGCGCAAGATCAGCCGACCTGCGATCGATCTCTCGGGCGAGGCGACCATGCCCACCCCGCGGCTCGACGAGGACGAGGCCACCTCGCCGTCGAGCGAAGAGGCGACGCGCCAGATCTCCGAGGAGGAGCTGCTCCGTCTGCACGGCGCAGAGGTGACCCGTCAGGTGCCCGAGGCGGAGCTGTTTCCGCTGCGCATGCAGTCGTCCGAGACCCAGCAGATCGACGCCGAGATGGTGGTCGCGCCGGAGGACGACGGCGACGACGACGCCTCCGACGAGCTGGCCCTCGAGGTGGTGCGCGCCGAGGACGGCACCTGGCGCTCGCCGGTGCCGCCGTCGCGCGAGCAAAAGACTTCGCGGATCGTGCTGCTCGAGCCGGACCAGGCGCGGACCAGCCAGGTGCCGCGCGTCGAGCCCGAGCTGCCGCCGCCTCCGCCGCCGCTTCCGCCGGGCGAGCTCGGCAAGTCGCCGCCGCCGCTTCCGCCGAGGAGCGAGGAGCCCGACGGCACGCCGCTGCCGCCGCCTTCGCCCGCGCCGCCTTCGACGCCGCCCGCCACCGACGAGTTCGGCGACGATCACCTCGAGACCAACCGGGTCGACCGGCTCGATCCGCGCGAGCTGCTCCCGCCGGCCGCGCCGCCGGCGCGACCGCCCTCGCCGAAGCGGCGCGACGACGGGCCGGGAAACGATCTGCCGCCGCGCGCGCGAGAGTGGGTGGTGCCCGAGACGGTGCCGGGCCGCCGGCCCACGCCGCCGACCTTGCCGTCGATTCAGGTCGAGCTGCCGGTCGAGCCGCCCGAGCCGCCGACCACCACCAGGCCGCTGCCGCCCAGGCGTCCGCGCCGCACCGAGGAGGTCCCGGCGGCGCCGTTTCCCCGGCCGCGCCCCTCGCGCTCGAGCGGGATCGGGTATGTGGTGCTGGTGCTGATCACCGTCGGGCTCGCGCTGGCGATCGGCATCGGCGTGGTCCAGCACATGAAAGAGATCCGGCAGGCGCGCGATCGGATGGAGAAGCACGCGCTCGCCGACGAGCTCAACGCGCGCGCCGAGGCGCTCCGTCGCGGTGAGCCGCCGTCGGCCGCGCCCGCCAAATCGCCGCCTCCGCCCGCGCCCACCGCGCCGGCGCCGGTCGCGCCCGCTGCGGCGCCGCCGGTCGCGCCCGCCGCCGCGTTGCCGGTGGTGACCCATCCCGCGTTCGTCGCGCCCGCCGGTCCGTGCCCGCTCGGAGCCAATCTCGTCTCCGGCGGCAAGGCGCGCTACTGCGTCGATCTCTACGAGTACCCGGGCGGCAAGACCATCCCGCGCACCAACGTCAGCTTCGACGAGGCCGAAAAATTGTGCGCCTCCAAAGGCGAGCGGCTGTGCAGCGACGTCGAGTTTGAGCGCGCCTGCCGCGGCCGCGGCTCGGCGAGCTACCCGTATGGCCAGGCGTACAATCCGGTCCGCTGCAACACCGGCGGCGGCGAGCTGGCGCCGACCGGCAGCTTCAAAGACTGCCGCTCCGCAGTGGGCGCCTACGACATGAGCGGCAACGTCGCCGAGTGGGTCACCACCGGCCCGTCGCACCTGCCGGCGCAAAAGGGCGGCTCGGCCCAGCTCGGCGATCCGTTCGCGCGCTGCTCGCACACCATCAAGACGGTCAATCCCTCGGGCGGCCCCCTCGTCGGCTTCCGCTGCTGCGCCGACGCCCACCGAAAATAGCGCTGCCACCTAGCCAAGCGGTCGGGCGGGATGCTATACGAGGGCTCCCTTGCGGCTCCTCCTGCTCGCCTCGGGATCGTCCGGAAACGTCGCCTACCTCGAGGCGGGGCCGGCCGGCGCGCCGACCCGGCTTTTGATCGATGCCGGGCTTCCGCCCGCCGAGATCGAGGCGCGCCTCGAGCGGGGGCCGTCGTCGTCGTCGCCGCTCACGCTTTCGCAGATCGACGCTGCGCTCATCACCCACGATCATCGCGACCACGCCGGTTACGCCGCCGCGCTCAAGCGGCCCTTGTGGGCCACCTCCGGCACCCGCCGGGTGCGGCGCCTCGAGGCCGAGCTGGTGCGCGCCGGGGCCCGCTTTCAGATCGGCGCGTTCGCGATCGAGCCGGTGCTCTTGCCGCACGACGCCGACGAGACGGTCGGCTATGTGCTCGAGGCCGACGGCGCGCGCGTCGGCATCCTCACCGATTGCGGACACGACGCCCCCGAGGTCGCCCGCGCCTACGCCGGCTGCCGGGTGCTCGCGCTCGAGGCCAATCATGACCGCGAGCTGTTGCGCCTCGGCCCCTCTCCGCCGTCGCTCAAGCGGCGGGTCTCCGGCCCGCGCGGACATCTTTCGAACGAACAGTCCGCACAGCTGCTCGAGCAGATGTGCACGCTCGCCAAATCGCCCGAGCTGGTGATCGCCGCGCATCTCTCTCAGCCGAACAATCGCCCGCTCCTCGCCCGCCGCGCCCTCGAGCGGGCGCTCGGATTTTCGGGGCAGGTGATCGTCGCCAGCCAGGCGGGCGGCTCGCCGCTCATCGAGGTTTCGCGCGAAGGCGTGCGGATCGTGCCGCAGCGCCGGCAGCAGCTCGCGTTCGACTTTTCGCCGAGTGAGGTCAGGTTGCAAGGAGCGTCCACATGATCGATCGATACTCCCGCCCGGAGCTGCGCGCGCTATGGAGCGATCAGCGCCGGTTCGACACCTGGCTCGCGGTCGAGCTGGCCGCCTGCGAAGCGATGGAAGGCGAGGGCACCGTCCCCGCCGGCACCGCCGCACGCGTGCGCGAGCGCGCGATGGGCAAGCTCTCGGGCCCGCGCATCCTCGAGATCGAGGAGCGCACCCGCCACGACGTGATCGCCTTTTTGACCCACGTCGAGGAGCTGGCCGGCGAGGACGCCCGCTTCCTTCATCTCGGGATGACCTCCTCCGACGTGCTCGACAGCTCGCTCGCGCTGCTTTTGTGCGCCGCCACCGACGAGATTCTCGGCGGGCTCGATCTCCTGCTCGCCGCGCTCGCCCGCCGCGCCGAGGAGCATCGGAACACTCCGCTCATGGGCCGCTCGCACGGGATTCACGCCGAGCCGGTCACCCTCGGCCTGGTGTTCGCCGGCTTCTTTGCCGAGATGTCGCGCAACCGCCGCCGTCTCGAACGCGCGCGCGAGACCATCGCGGTCGGCAAGATCGCGGGCGCGGTCGGCACCTACGCCAACGTGAGCCCCAAGGTCGAGGCTCAGGCGCTCGCCTCGCTCGGGCTTCGTCCCGAGACGGTGGCCACTCAGATCGTCGCCCGCGATCGCCACGCCGAGCTGTTCGACGCGCTCGCGCTCCTCGGCGCCGGCGTCGAGCGGATCGCGCTCCAGGTGCGTCACTGGCAAAGGACCGAGGTGGGCGAGGCCGAGGAGGCGTTCGGCAAGGGCCAGAAGGGCTCCTCCGCGATGCCGCACAAAAAGAACCCGATCCTCTCGGAGAATTTGTGCGGCCTGGCTCGCCTGTTGCGCTCGTACGCGGTGGCCGCGCTCGAAGACGTGGCGCTCTGGCACGAGCGCGACATCTCGCAATCGTCGGTCGAGCGGGTGATCGCTCCCGACGCGACCGCGCTCGCCGACTTCATGCTCCGCCGCGCCGCCGGACTGGTGGGCGGGCTCGTGGTACATCCCGAGCGGATGCGAAAAAATCTCGAGCTCACCGGCGGGCTCATCTTCTCCGAGGGCGTGATGCTGGCGCTGGTGCGCTCCGGCCTTCCGCGCCAGCGCGCCTACGAGCTGGTGCAGCGCTCGGCCCTGCGCGCCCGTGACGAGGGCGGCGAGTTTCGCGCGCTCCTCGCCGCCGATCCCGAGGTGGCGAGCCGCCTCGATCGCCAGACGCTCGACGCCTGCTTCGATCTTCAGCACCATCTTCGCCACCTCGACACCATCTTTCGTCGAGCTTTCCAAGGAGGCCCCGCGTGATCAGCGATGAACTGCTAAACGCCCAGCTCGGCCGCACGCTCGCCCATGTCGATTTCACCGAGCTCGGTGCCCACTACGAGGGCAAGGTCCGCGACAACTACACCAGCGGAAAGACCCGCACCATCGTGGTCTCCGATCGGCTGAGCGCGTTCGACGTGGTGCTCGGCACCATCCCGTTCAAGGGGCAGGTCTTGAACCAGCTCGCCGCCTACTGGTTTCAAGAGACCAAGCACCTCGCGCCCAATCACGTCATCGACGTGCCCGATCCGAACGTCACCCGCGCCGTCGAGTGCAAGCCGCTTCCCGTCGAGATGGTGGTGCGCAGCTACCTGACCGGGGTCACCTCGACCTCGATCTGGCGCCACTATGAAAAGGGCTCGCGCCTCTATGCCGGCCATGAGCTGCCGGACGGCATGCGCAAGAACCAGCGGCTGCCGACGCCGCTCGTCACCCCGTCGACGAAAGCGGAGAAGGGCGAGCACGACGAGACGGTCTCGCGCGCCCAGCTCATCGAGCGCGGCCTGGTCGACGCCGCCACCTTCGATCGCCTCTCGGAGATGTGCCTCGCGCTGTTCGCCTTCGGCGTCGAGCGCGCGCGCTCCCGCGGGCTCATCCTGGTCGACACCAAGTACGAGCTCGGCCGCACTCCCGAGGGCGAGATCGTCTTCATCGACGAGATCCACACCCCCGACTCCTCGCGCTATTGGTACGCCGACGATTACGAATCGCGCCTGGAGAAGGGCGAGGAGCCGCGCA